>JBAYGK010000086.1:0-6476 GCA_041666665.1 Minisyncoccota bacterium | reverse complement strand
GCAGTTGTTCTCCCGGCAAGTTGTATTTTTTTTCTATTTGTTTGAGAGCCTGAATCGTTTCATCGGAATGCAAAGACCGCCGTATGTCGTCGGGTAATTTTTCAAACATTCTATCAAGTTGTTCGTTGGTGTAGAGCATTTTCTTTTTTACGTTTTTTTGTTTGCGTCTATCTGTTTTTGTCGGGTGATGCCACCGCCCACTGTTGGGGTCCCGCCTCCGTTTTATGCTTTCCCCTTGTCCGCCAGCGCTTGCGCTATGTTCGTGCTCGTCGTGACGGGTTGTTTCTCTTTTGTTCCTCCTCCTCCCCCTCCTTTTTTTGCGGCGCCATACAGACCGTATTTTACGATATCGCGAGCCTGTTCCGATTCATTCAATGTTAAGATTCCTTTGTCAAAATCTTCCGCTTGCTTTTGGGTCAGTCCGCTGGAATTCTTGATCATTCTTACCGTATCCGCCGAAACGCCGCGAAGAACGGGTTCCTCCGTGATATCTTCGCCGTCCAATTCAAGAACCTGCTGGCTCCTCAGGTTTCTCAGTTTTTCCACCACCTCTTTGTTGTATTGCGTCTTCAATTTTTCGTCATTTGCCGATTTATAATTCTTCAAGCTGGCCTTAAAGGCGCCCAGATTTTCTTCAGCCCTGAACTCTTTCTCCATCTGCGCTCTTTGCAGGGGTTTGAGTTTTGCGAAGGTTTCTTCTCTTTTTGTTTTGAAAAACTCTCGGGTTTGTTCATCCGTGGCGGAGTTTTCCATGTTGAACATTTCTTTCGCGGTAAGACCTTTCATCATGGGTCCGAGATAAGAATCTTTTCCTTCTTTGTGCAACCCTTCCGCAAATTCCGCCATCCCCCTCGGATCGTTCTTCATGAGTTCAAACTGCGCTTTTGCGTCCTCTATCTGCTGGCCCGGAGTCATATCTTCTCCAAGCGATGCATTGACTTTTTTCAGATACGCTTCATATTTGGTTCCTTTTGCCGCCTCCATAAGCTCCTTCCGTTCCGTGAAGTTAAGTTGGGAGAAAAGTGCCTTGGTGTCCCGATCGGCGTTTATTCGCACACTCTTGCCGGCGATATCTAAACCGCCAAAAGTCTTCTGCAGATTCGCCGCATACGCCACCTGCCGCTTCGGATCTCCTTTAAGGGCATTGAAACCGCCGAGAATTTCTCGTCCCGCCACCTGTCTTTGTCCCGCAAACCCGCCTTGTCCGCCCGCCTGTCCCATATCCGCGCCGGTATTTTTTGCAATCAATCCGCCAATCGTGGAACTCCTCGCGTCCCAATTTCCTTCCGCCGCCCAGTTAGGACCATACTTTAATGCAAACCGACCAAACCTGTTCGTTCCCCACTTTTTATCCAGCCCAAGCCCCGCATCGCTTTTTGCCCACGTTGCAAGCCTGCCGCCAATTTGTCTTCCGGCAATCGCCGCTCCACCCAAAACGGCACCCATTCCAAATTTTGACGCCATTGAACCCGCCGTACCCGACATTTCTTTCGCCTGTTTCAGTCCGAATATAAGGAAGAAATTTATGGTGGCGAACTGAAGCCCGATTCTCAAAAACGATTCAACCGTAATCTCCGGTGTCTTGGAAGCGCCGAATACGCCCATTAACCAATCGCTCGTCGCCATTCTCATGGCAATATATACAAAAAAGAGAAAAATCGCCGGAAAAAAAGTTTGGCTTATGAGGTGGCTTAACCACGGACCCCATATTTTTCCTTTGAAAAAAGGAAGTATGTGCGAAAAGAAAGCGAGAGGCGCGAGTATCATCAGTATCCAAATCGCGACAACGCGACCAAGAAGAAAGAAAGACGCAATAAGAAAAATAAAATTAATAACAAGCAATTCAAGCCCGGCGAAAGCTATCGCGACCGCTTTTACAGTAAAAGAAGCGCCCATGTTTATATTCCCGATTATTTCAATGAGAGGCTGAAACAAAGCGTTCTGGAAACCAGCTGAAATGCAGTGTTCTTCTATTCCTTTAAAATGAACGGGCGGGCAGGTGCCGGTATCGCCGGTCAAAGGAAAAGTGGAGTAAAATTCAATGGCAAAAATATTGCCCACGTCCACCACGAACCGCGTGATGAACATGCTGAAATTTATCAAAAGGGCGACGACAATCAGTGTGGAGAGAAATGATTTCAGGTTTCCTCCCAGCTGACCTATAATCGTCATGATGGCGATATAGAGCAGTATGAAAATAAAAAAAGTATTGGCGACATCGCGACAGACAACCCATCCGATATTTACAAAATTATCCGTCTTTCCGCCAAGCGAAAAAGTATCACTGCTCAATCCGAACGCCCAAACCGTATCGTAAACATTTGAAGCAAGGTCATAAATCCACCGCGGTATGCTGACCATGATCCAAAACTCAATCAATAAAAAACAAGATTCTATGTCGCCGGTTATAAAACCGCAGTTGTTTTTAAGACCCTGCTCCACGGTATCAAGCCCGTTTTGAGTGGCGGCTCCTGCGGCAAAGGCGGAATTTATAGGATTTACGCTCAGCGAGAACGGCAAAAGGAAAAGAACCGACGAGAGAGAAATCGTCAAAAAGAAGTAAGAAATAAGCTTTTTTGCCGTTAAAGAATGCATCGCCGGTGTTAAATGTTAATGAGATGCTGGTCGCCGAGCCAGCTCGTTATGATATCCCAAAGACCGCTTATGACCTCAAAAGTCGTTTCGTCCAGTTCATCAGAAGTTAAAAGTCCCACATAAGAGCCCATCAAATATTCATTCGCCTGCTGTTCCACGGTGGCTCCGGGGGTGTAAGCGGAACAACCCACCCAATGGTAGTCGTCTTTTTCGCAGTTTTCTTTGAGATTGAAATATCCGCTTCCTGAAGTAATCTCGTCCGATGATTGAGTAAGATTTTCCTTTTGGACTTTCGCGAGACCCACCTCGGTGATATTTTGAGCGATAAAAGAATCATTTTTCGGTTCCTCCAAAGCTCGGTAGCAATCCCACCCGTTTCCCGTCGGGCAAGCGAACCAGTCGTTTTTAAAGGCTTCCAGCCCCGCATCTCCTCCGGGAAAATCCATTCCGAGTTCAAGCTCGTCTTGATAGGTGGAATATTGTTCTTGAAGAATTTTAGATTTTACTTTACTGCGCACGGAAGGCAACATGTTGGTTTCATCAAAATTCAGCATGAAATCGCGAATTGTTTCGTCGTTTACCCCGCGATAATATCCGTCCGGATCGGTAAGAAAGGCGGTATCGCCGAAAAAGCCGCTTTTTACCATATTCATCATTCCGGAAAATTCAGCCTTCACCAATCCTCGCGCCACCAGCCATGCGATGGAGTCCCAACTGCACTGTCCGTTATCGTCAAAAAGCGCCAGAATGCAAGAGTCAAGATCCTTGTCTTCCACGAGGGGCGTCCTCATTTCCGAAGTCGGCACCAATACCTGAAAAGGATATTTTGTCGCCGCATGTGCCGTATCGCCGCCACCGAGAAAAAAGAAAGAAAAGAGAAACGAAAACAAGAGGGCGCCCGCGATTTTTTTCCGATTCAAAAAATTTTTTTTCATGATAATTAAAATATGTTTTTACATTAAAATGTATTTTTTATATTGCACGATATTTATATGCGCGAGCCCGTTTCTTCTTCCGAAAAGACAATGCCGGAGTTGCTCAAGTGTTCCCGTATTTTTTGACGCGCCGATTCTCTCGCCGCAAATGCCGTTTTGTATTGGTTTATCGCAATAAGCCCGCGAAGGGAGTCCGAAACGAGAAACTTCATATTTTCCAAAGAAAATGCGACATTTTCCGTGCCGTTCACCAGCGACAAATGAAGGGTTGCCGTTTCTTTTGGGACGGACACTTTCAATAATGCGGAAACTTCGGCGCGATCGTCTTTGATAAAAGGATCAAAACCGTCAAAAATGTCGTTTTGTTTTTTCTGCAGTCCCGTCGCCGTTATCAGGCGTATCGCTCGGTCATTTTTTTCAATTTCCTCGGAAGTGCTGAGAATCTTTCCGACGGCGTTTCCATACAGCTTTAGATTTTCCGGGGTTTCAGCGGTTGTTTTTATTTGAGAAAGATTGTAGGTGTTGGGAAGCGTTTTCCCTTTGGTGTTAATCGTGTCGGCGATTTCTTTTGACACGTTTTCCGCGAATTCTTTGTTGAGAGGATCGGAACTGTACATGATTGCGGTCAGCATGCCCCGCATCAGTTTTTCGCTTTCCGTGAGTTCTTCTTTTGATGTGGTGATGGTTTGATCGGCGTTTCCGATGACCCGCACGTAATCGTTCGGTCCGGCCGTCAACGGATCCCTCCTTTCTTCAATTTCTTTGCCGTCGGGCGTGCCGTCGCCGTCCGTGTCGGCCTTTTTGTAATCGGTGCTCCAAATGGCCTCTTCCCAATCCAAAAGCCCGTCCCCGTCGGTATCAATATCTTTGTTGCTCTCCGCGAACGTTTTTATTTTTTCCAAAGCCGATTTCTCACGCTCAAGAGCAATCTTTTTTTGGTGCGACCGATACCAAAAAACGCCGCCGGATAAAAGAGCGAAAGATAAAACGACGATAAAAAATTTTTTGCTCGGCAAATATTGTTTCATGAGAAAAGCGGTCTGCACCCCATCATATAAAGTATAGCAGTATTTTGCGGTTATAAAAATCAAATGTGTGGATAAACCGCCTTCTTTTGTTTTCATTCCGTGTTACTATGAAAGCATATTTGAATAAACTCTTTTGCATCGTATGAAAAAGAAAAAAAGGAGTATGTCGCATAATCTCGTTTCTTCTCTCTCTTTCCGTTTTTTTTCCGCCATCGCCGTTTTGGTTTCCATCACCCTCTTCGCCGGCACAGCGCGGGTTTTCGGGGCGGCATCCACGACCGCGGGAATGACGGAATTTTTGCCGATACCCGATGAAACGGTCATTACGGATCAAAGCGCCGCGCAAACGCGACAAATGCTTGAAATGTTTCGCGGATTGATTCCCGACGCGACGATTGATTCCTTCAGCGCTCTTCCGGCAAAAAACACCGCCCCTTCGGGGCAAACCGCGCAAACCGCGTCTTCGGGAAACGTGTTTACCAAGGATTTGAAACTGGGCGATACCGATCCGCAGGTTCTTTTGCTTCAAAAATTTCTCAACGAAGACCCCGACACGATGGTTGCTGAAAGCGGCGCGGGATCTCCCGGCAATGAAACGACCTATTTCGGACAAAAAACAAAAACGGCCGTTATCAAACTTCAAAACAAACACTACGGAGAAGTGCTTGCCCCGAACGGACTTGCGACGGGAACGGGCTATTTCGGACCGTCAACGCGGGCGATGGCGAACAACATGAAAAAAACCGCCGGCGGGAGCGGTGCTCAAACATCGGGAATTTCGGCCGCAACAACCATTCCGAGAGGTCCCGTTTCCGGTTTGGGGGAAAAAGTAAAAATAGAATCGTTGGAACCGACGCACGGGAAAAGCGGAACATCCGTTACCATTCACGGAGCGGGAATGTCCAAGACCGCCAACAAGATTATTTTCGGCGGACAGACGGTTTATAACGCGACCTCGGCCGACGGAAAAAGTCTGGTGTTTTCCGTGGAATCGCCGGCATCTTTTCCAAAAGAAACAAGTCTTCCCGTTGCGAGCAGTACCTATATAATAGAGCACTTTAACGAATTGAAAACAAAAGATTTTCCCGAATTAAAATACCCCGTTTGCGTGCAAAACGACACCGGCATGAGCAATTGCGCATTTTTTACCATTGATTTTTAACTACTGACCTTTCAACATTACCTTAACGAAAAATCCGTATATTTTGCCGATTGCTCGTCGTTCGTTAAAAATACCTCCGCCAGTCGGCGGATCACCGTACCGTGAGTACGGCTCACGATATTTTTGACTCCACGGCTTCGCACTCGGCGAAAATATCCAAATTTTTCCATGTTAAATCAATGTTGAAAAGTCAGTAAAAACAACTTTTATGTTTGCGAAAATAAAAAAAATATTGTTGTCCAAAACCGCTCTCATTGTTTTTTCTCTGGTCATAAGTCTCGGATTGGTTGCGGGGAGTTTTATTTATAAAGTGCAAAAAGCGCAGGGGTATTGCGTAACACCTTTTGGATTTCTTTGTTTTGGCGGAACCATTACCTCCATGGAAATTTGCTGTAACGGATTAAAACTCACCGTCAGTCCTCCACGCGACGGAGATTTTCTGCTCACCATCGGTTCAATGGTATATATGTGGTGGAACCCCACCATGGGGCAATGCGTCATGGGAGATGCGTATATGGGGGGTGTGTGTGTCAATCCGTTTTCGTGGCCGCCTTGTTCGCGATCCGAAAATGTTGACGGAATCATACGCCAGATTGGAACAACGCTTCTTGGTCCCCCGCCGGGGACATGTTACGGGGAGTTTTTTTGATTACTAAATTGAAATGAGTGTTGCAAAAATTTCAACAAAAAAGGAATGAATTTCAGATTCATTCCTTTTTTATCACCCTATCTCTTCCGAAAGTTTTTTCCATTGCG
>JBAYGK010000085.1:0-6599 GCA_041666665.1 Minisyncoccota bacterium | reverse complement strand
GCAAAGGCGCGGTGCCGGCACTTCATGCAATTCTTGAAAACAATAAAAAGTTAAAGTCGCTTCTTCTTTTTGCGCCGGTTTTGACCTTTGAATATTTCAATCCGAAATTCATTGAAAAAAGCGAACGAACATCCGGCGACAGCCAACGCTCCGCCGACAACTGGAAAAACATGACGACATACTGGACGAAAACAATGGATGTCTCGCAAACAAGCCGGCTCGTTCCGGTAACCGCAATATTTTCAAACGACGATCCGATCGCCGACCCTGCCGCCTCCGCCCTTGTTCCAAAAGATTGGAGCATTGAACATTGGGATAATTGCAAACATTTTTGGAGAACGGAAGAACCGCAATTGCTTGAATTGGCGTTAAAAAATATATAACGTCAAAAATTATTTGCCCCAACCGAAAGATTGGGGCGATTTTTTCATCTTTTTCCTCCTTGCCATTTGGAATGTTTCGTGCTAAAAGATAGGCAGAAGGAATGTTGTTTGAAACCACGTTTCACGAACCGAAAGAGGAGAATCTCATGTCTGAACCGCAAGAAAAAAAGATTATCGTTCCCGTTAATTGGGAAAAAATATACGCCGGACGGGCAAAACGTCTGACGAAATCAGCTATCAGGGAAATTCTCAAACTCATCAAGGACCCGAAAATTATCTCTTTTGCGGGCGGTTTGCCGGCAAATGAATTGCTTCCCTGCAAAGAAGTCGCGGACGCCTGCATAGAAATATTAGCCGATAAAAAGATGGGCGAAATGGCTCTGCAATATGGACCGACGGAAGGATATGACCCGCTCAAAGAATATCTTATCGCGCAAATGCAAAAATACGGCGTTCCCGCAAAAATGGAAAACGTTTCCATCACCAACGGAGCGCAAGGCGCGATTTTTCTTTCAGGCCTCATGCTGGTTGAAAAAGACACCATGGTCTTGGTTGAAGAACCGACCTATCTCGGATACGCCAACGCGATGAAACATCTTGGTGCGCAATTCTGCACCATCCCCGTGGACAAAGACGGGATGAGAGTTGATTTGCTTCCCGGAATCATTGAGAAATATCATCCGAAAGTAATCTATACGATGCCCGATTTCCACAACCCCGTCGGCGTTACCATGAGTCTGGAACGCCGGAAAGAACTGGCGAGAATCGTTTCCGAAAGAGACGACATTGTCATCATTGAAGACAACCCGTACGGAAAATTGAGATACAGCGGCGAACATCTGCCTCCGGTCGCATCATTGGCAAAAGAACATACGTTTTATTTGGGAACCGTTTCAAAGATTTTGGCTCCCGGACTTCGCGTCGGTTGGATGGTCGCGCCGGAAGCGCCAACGACAAAAACGTTTGAAGCAATCCAAGGCGAATGCCTGTACACCAGCTTGTTCACGCAAATGATCGTTCATAAAATTTTTTCCAACGAAGAATTGATGGACGCGCGTATCAAAGAACTCCGGAAGATATACAAAGAACGCCGAGATGTCATGCTCATCGCGTTAGATAAATATTTTCCGCACGAAGTGGTTTGGACTCGTCCCGAAGGCGGATTATTCCTCTGGATTACCGCGCCGAAAAAAATAGACACGGGCGACGAGTTTTTCAAAAAAGCTCTTGCTGAGAACGTAGCCTACGTACCGGGTGGCCCATTTTACGCTCTTGATTGCGAAGATGCGCACCACACCGCCCGATTGAATTTTTCGTATTCAGGCGTTGAAAAAATAGAAGTCGGGATAAAACGTCTCGGCGACGCTTTCAAAAAAGAGCTAGCCAAGAAATAATGCAAAAGCGCCGATGGGGATTATTCCCCGTCGGCGCTCTTTTTTATCGCGCGCCGAAAAAATCCGTGTGTTGACTTGGATTATAATAGAGCTATACTGAAAATACCGTTAATTAATAGAAAAATAAGAAAATATAAAAATAGAAAGATTAACGAAACGACGGTCTTAATTTTTCTCCGCCAGCTGGCGGATTCTTATTTTTCCATTTTTAAATTTTATTTTTTATGAAAAAAAACTTCCCCGCATTTTCTTTAACCGTTGACGACATCGTGGCAATGGGACGGCGCGATTCGCGGATTGCGCTCTCGGCGGACGGCGCGCGTCTCGCAAAAAAATGCACCGACGCCATCCAAAAACTGCTCAAAAAAAATTCCATCGTCTACGGCGTAAACACCGGTGTCGGTGATTTGTGCGACAGTTTTTTGCCCGATGAAGAACTTTCCGAACTGCAGGAAAACATCATTCTTTCCCACGCCTGCGGCGATGCTCCGTATTTCTCCGACGAGATTGCGCGAGCGGCGTTTTTTCTCGTGTTGAATGCGCGGGCAAAAGGACATTCCGGACTTTCGGTTCACACCATACAAACGCTGACCGACATTTTTAACCATGAAGTGATTCCGCAAATTCCCATGCAAGGTTCTCTTGGAGCCTCGGGCGATTTGATTTCTCTCGCGCACATCTCGCTCATGTTGCTCGGCGAAGGAAACGTAAAGATGAACGAAAAAATCGTGCCGGCGAAAACGATGCAAAAAAAGCTCGGGCTTTCGCGGCATACCTTCAGTCCGAAAGAAGCGCTTTCCCTCATCAACGGAACGGAAGTAACAACGGCAACTTCCTCGTTTACCGTCCACGGCGCAGAACGTCTTCTCTCCTCCTCCGTCCGCGCTACTGCCGCCCTTTTTGAAATTTTCGGATCTCAAATTTCAAGCATTGACGAAGACATTCATTTGCTTAAGCCGTATCCGGGACAGCTCCGTGTCGCAAAAGAACTTCGCGCGCATTTGAAAGGAAGTAAACTTATCGCGCGTCCGAAAGCAAAAGTTCAGGATCCGTACGTTATCCGCTGTACCCCGCAGGTGGACGGCGCCATCATTGATCAGATCTCGCATACGCGAAAAATAGTGGAAACCGAAATGAATTCCATTACGGACAATCCCCTTTTCTTCATGGAAGGAGATGCGGTGAAAGCCGTTTCCGGCGGAAATTTCCACGCGCAAAATATCGCCTTCGCCATGGATGGCATCGGCATAGCGCTTGTCGCCGAAAGCAAAGTGATGGAACGGCGGATTGAACGCCTCCTGAACGCCTCCCTTTCCGACCTCGCGCCGTTTCTTGTCATGGAAAGCGGCCGCAACACCGGCTTCATGATTCCGCATTATTTGGTTGCCGCGCTCGTCGCCGAAAACGGAGTCCTCGCCCACCCGGCGAGCATCCAAACCGTTTCCGTTTCCGCCAACCAAGAAGATTTCGTTTCCATGGCCATGACCGCCGCAAACAAAGCCTCGCAGATTTTGCATAATTGCGAAAGAATTTTAGCGATAGAAATGATTTTAATCGCCCAAGCCATGGACTTGATGATAGAAAAAAACGCCACCCCCCTCGCCCATTTCTCCAAATCCGCCCAAAAAATCCATGCCGCAGTCCGAAGCTCGGTAAAAACTCTCCGAAAAGACCGTTACATGTCGGAGGATATAAGAAAAGTCCTCGCCCACTTAAAAAACGGCGATTTTGCGTAAAATAAAAACGTCCGTCATTTCGGACAATCCGCCGGCTGGCGGACGAGAATCCGCGTCGTCGTCTTTGTGTGACTTTTACCGGGCGGGGAGTATAATATAAGCATAAATACAAAAAGGGATCCGAACGGCTCACTACCTAAGGATCCCTTTTCTTTTTATAGGAAGATTTTTAAAAAATTGGCGAAAATATGAAAAAATGATAAAATTTCTCTATGAATAATTTTGACACATGGAATGAACTGAAAAAGAAGATAGATTCCGGAGAAAATTTACCGGACAGATTTCCAAAAGAGGGCGAAGCGTGGATTTCCGCTTTTGGGAAAAATATCGGTTTTGAGCAAAATGGCTCGGGAGATACTTTTTCACGACCGATTCTTATTGTAAAAAAATTCAATAACCATATGTTTTGGTGCGTTCCGCTTTCAACAAAACAAAAAACTTTTGATTTCTATTTCAATTATACCGATCAAAACGGATTAAAAGTTTCGGCTATTTTAGCTCAGTTAAAACTTATCAGTATCAAAAGATTGGAAAGAAAAATTTACGATATGCCAAACGAGTCTTTTAAAAAGATAAAACAAAAACTTAAATCTTTTCTCTAAACACTCGAAACCCCGACTTTCGTCGGGGTTTCTCGGAGCCTTTCGGCACTTTGTACATTCATTGTAGCAAATCCACTATTTTTGTCAAGCAAAAAATTGACCTCTCGCGCAATAAGAATATACTGAAAATACGGTTAACGAATGAAAATACCAATATACTAATTTATACAAATATACGAATGGCAACGAATATAACGATGAACACCGTTATCGTGCGTATTAGTATTGATTCGTATCATTCGTACCCATTCGTATATTTGTATCTTTATTAATCACTCAACAAAATTTTATGAAGAATTCTTGCAATTGCGACATAAATGCCGAAATTAAAAAATACGGTCGTCCCATGCACATGGACGAAAAACCGGTAAAATCCATTAAAGCGCAAACGGGCTCAAAAATGGAATGCAAGAACTGGGACGCGGAAGCGGCTTTGCGGATGTTGCGCAATAATGTTGATCCGCGCGTTGCGCTTATCCCCGACCAGCTCGTCGTGTACGGCGGAGCGGGACGGGCGGCGCGAAATTGGCATGAATACAATAAGATTGTTGATTGCCTCAAAAAACTTGAAGATGATGAAACGCTCTGCGTGCAATCGGGAAAGGCGGTATATGTCGCCAAGACTCACAAGGAAGCGCCGCGAGTGATTATCGCCAATTCCAACATCGTCGGCAAATGGTCAACTCAAAATTATTTCAATGAACTGGATCGCGCAGGGCTCATGATGTACGGACAAATGACCGCCGGCTCTTGGATATATATCGGTACGCAAGGAATTTTACAAGGGACATACGAAACCTTCGCGGCGGTCGCGCGGAAACATTTCGGCATGGATTCGCTCGCGGGAAAATTTGTCCTCACGGCTGGCTTAGGCGGAATGTCCGGAGCGCAACCGCTCGCGGTTACCATGAATGACGGCGTGGCTCTCGTCGTGGAGTCCTACAAAGAACGCGTGGAACAAAAAGTTCGCGAGGGATATTGCGATGTCATGGCAAAAAATCTTGATGATGCGCTCCTCCTAATCAAAGAAGCCATCGCCGCAAAAAAACCTCTCTCCATCGGACTGTGCGGAAACGCCGCCGAAATTCACCCCGAACTCGTTAAACGCGGCATCACTCCCGACATCGTTACCGACCAGACCTCGGCGCACGATCTCGGAAGTTATATGCCGATCGGCAACGTGAAGGAAATGGAAGCTCTGCGGGTAAAAAACCGGCCGGAATACGAAAAACGCGCCCGCGAGGCAATCGTCGCCCACGTGAACGCAATGCTTGAAATGCAAAAACGCGGAGCAATCGTATTTGATTATGGCAATAATTTGCGCGGACAAGCCGAACTTGGCGGACTCGCCGTCAGAGGAAAAGACAAAAAGTATCTCTATCCCGGTTTTGTCGTCGGCTATGTTCGCCCGCTTTTCTGCGAAGGAAAGGGTCCGTTCCGCTGGGCACTACTCTCCGGCAAAAAAGAAGAACTCGCTTTGATTGACGATATGTTGCTCAAAACTTTTCCGGAAGACAAAATGTTGAAACGCTGGATTGAAAAGGCGCGCGAAAAAGTGCCGGTTATCGGACTTCCCACGCGCGTTTGCTGGCTGGGGTACGGCGATCGCGCAAAGTTCGGGCTCATCTTAAATGAAATGGTCAGGAAGGGAATCGTCTCCGCCCCGATTGTCATCGGACGCGACCATCTTGATTGCGGTTCCGTCGCCAGCCCCGATCGGGAAACCGAAGGAATGTTGGACGGTTCGGATGCGGTGGCAGATTGGCCGCTTCTCAATTTTGCCTTAAACGGAATCAACGGCGCCTCGTGGGTTTCCTTCCACAACGGCGGAGGCGTTGGTATCGGCAATTCTCTTCACGCCGGAATGGTCATCGTCGCCGACGGCACCAAAGCAAGGGCGAAACAATTGGAACGGGTATTGACGGTTGACCCCGGCATGGGAGTGGCAAGGCACGCCGATAGCGGTGAGCCAATCGCGATTGAAACGGCAAAAAAGAAAGGAGTGAAATTGCCGGGAATTACGCGCTGATAACATTTCTGACAAAACACTTGATGTTCGTACCCCTTCCCATCTTCAGAGGGGAAGGTTGGGATGGGGTGTTATTTTGAAATGCACTCCATAAACGCACCCCGCCTCAATTCTTCATTAACATAAACTGTACACCTTTTCAATATTTTGTTTCGTGCCTCACAAAATATTTGAAGAAAGTTTTACGGAACAGGTCCCTACCCATTCCTCACTCTCTAAAGAGAGGGGGGGGACGACGACACGATAAATATACAAAAAAACAGCCCGTGGAAATACGGGCTGTTTTACTTTAGATATTTTTTTCCAAATACTTCCGGAGCGGTTCAACAATCCCCTTTCGCCCATCCGTTATGATTTTCTTCGCTCCTGCATTTTTCAGTGCTGTCTTCACTTCGGTTTTATTTTGCGATTTTAATTTTTTCGGATCCGCGAGAGGCGCGTCTATTCCGTATTTT
>JBAYGK010000084.1:0-6627 GCA_041666665.1 Minisyncoccota bacterium | reverse complement strand
GCCGATGACGCTCTTTTTGTGTTTGACGTTTGAAGGCGTGTTTTCGGCGGAATCGGGGGTCGGTTTCGGACTTTGTTCCGGCTTCGGTTCAAAGAGTTTTCCCGCGTTCCATATTTTGTTGAGATTGGGTTTTTCTTGCGGCATAAAATATTTTATAACATTTGAACAATGTCCTAATTCTAACACCATCAACAAAAAAAACAAACCGTGCATAATTCCGTCAAAGCCCCCCTTGACAAATGATTTTGAAAGGAGTATTGTAGAGATGAGAGATGTTCGTTGTCAAAAAATACAACGTATCCGCAATATATTTTAAATACATGATGTATTTTCAATATATTGGCAGTGTCTTACGGAAGCCCTCCGTAAAGGATAAGGTCCCGCGCAATGAAGGATCATGCAACGACTCGGGTGAATAAGGAAGCCGGAACTCATATAAAACCTATTGCAGAGGCAAGAAGTTTAAGAAGTTTATTTTTTGTATTAGAGGAGCACCTATATTGGTGTAACATGATAGAAGATGAGACATAAAGTCCGCCGGCTAGCAACTGGCGGATTCTCTTTTTAATGCATTAATGCAAGGATTCTTTTGTTGTTATTCTTATTTCGCATATGAGAAATAAGAATAACGAAAAAATGATACTCTTTTTTGTCCTTTTGCTTTATATTACCCCTTTTTTTTGTATTGCAAAAAAACGTTTTTTGTGATACAATACCGATACTTTTCAATTTTGTCAAATACTAAACGGGATGTCTGAATTTTTAATTGTCGTTACGAATATTTTGCTTTTTATCACCTTGTATGCACAGGTGCTTTTGTTGTTCACTTTTTTTGAAAAGAAAAGCGTGTTTGCCAATACCGGCGGGGATAGTTATGCCCCTCTTAAAAGGTATCCGATTGTAACCATAATCGTTCCCGTTTTTAATGAAGAAAAAACTCTCGCAGGCACCATTCTGTCCCTGCTTTCGCTTGATTATCCCAAGGACAAGCTTGATATTCTCGTTGTGGACGATGGGAGCACCGACCACACGCGGCAGGTTGCGAATTCGTTTAAATCTCATCCACAGGTGCGCGTATTTTCCAAAACAAACGGAGGAAAGCACACGGCGGTCAATCTCGGCATTTCGCACGCAAATGGAGAATTCATCGGATGTCTTGACGCGGATTCTTTCGTGGACAAAGACGCCCTTTCGCGGATTATCCGCTGTTTTGAAGATGAAAAAGTGATGGCGGTTACTCCGGCGATTAAAGTGCACACGCCCGAAAACATACTGCAGGAAATGCAGAGCGTTGAATACAACATGGGAATTTTTCTCCGCAAAGTATATGGTTCCATGAATGCCATTCATGTGGCGCCCGGGCCTTTTTCCATTTTTCGCAAAGAGGTTTTTGACAAGCTCGGCGGATATGTGAAGGCGCACAACACCGAAGACATGGAATTCGCGATGCGCATGCATAAAAATCATTATCCGATCGCGAACGTCTACGATTCTTATGTGTATACGGTTACCCCGAAAACGGTAAGGGGCTTATACAAACAACGCCTGCGCTGGGTCTACGGTTTTCTTGAGAACGCCAAAGATTATCGGGTCATGATATTCAACAAGAAATACGGAAATCTCGGAATGTTCACTCTGCCCGCCGCCATCATTTCCATTTTTGCCGCACTGTTTTTCACCGGACTCGCGATAGCTCGTTTTGTCGCGGGAATGGCAAGGAGAATTATGGAAATACAGGCGGTCGGCATGCCGTTGCGGTTTGAATGGCCCCATTTCAATTGGTTCTTCGTGAATACGAGCGAAACCGCCGTTGTGGTGTACGCGCTCTCCCTGTCAACGCTTTTCGTCATTCTGGTCGGGAAAAAACTTTCGGAAGGAAACATGAAACCGCATATAAACATGTTTTACTTTTTCCTCTTTTATGGTATTATCGCCCCAGCGTGGCTGTTCAAGGCGGTATATAATGTCGCTTTCAACAAAAAGACCACGTGGAGATAAAACAGTTCATCAAGTGAAAAGTTCATCAAGTTCATAAAGTACGAACGAATTGATTGGCATGCTTGATAAACTTGCAACTCATACCGTCGTCGTTTCGCACTTGATAAACTTTATAACTTGATAAACTTTTAACTCGTATGCACACCGCGGATTGGAAAAAATATTTTTATGTATTTCTCGTAACCGTCGCCATTTTTCTGACGGCTTTTTTCGTGAGCGATACGCTCGGCAATAAAAAAATTGAGGATATTCAGACGATGCAGAATCGCGTTTCCATTGATATTCTTTCTTCAGAAACGCAGTTTGCCCTCCTTTCCGAATCTTCGTGCGAAACGGTGGGGGACACCTCTCTTTCCAAAGACCTTGATTCGCTCGGAGCGAAACTTTCTTATGCTGAGGTGAATTTGAATTCCAACAAAGAAGACGTGCTCTGGCTCAAAAAGAATTATTCCCTGCTTGAAATAAAAGATTACGTTCTCATGAAGAAGCTTGCCGAAAGATGCAAGGTGAAGCCGGTCTATATTCTGTATTTTTATTCCAATGCAAAGGGGGCGTGTCCGGACTGTCAGAAGGAGGGAACGGTTTTGACCGAACTCCGAAAGAAATATCCGGGACTTCGCATTTATTCTTTTGATTATGATCTTGATTTGGCCGCGCTGAAAACTCTCATGTCGCTCTATAAAATACAACCCGAATTGCCGGCGCTCGTGATTCACAAAAGCGTGGAATACGGATGGAAGAGTGTGGAAGATATGGAAAAAATCATGCCGGAGTTGGCGACCTTGACGGGAACCACGACGGAGGAGGCGGCGGTGAAACAATAAATATACCAATATACGAATAATACGAATGGCAACGAATACGACGACGAATTTGACATTTTGACAACAATTTGCTACGGTTACTTTGGGTAAGGTTGTTTTTCCGAAATTTGAAGGGGATTAAAAAATGTTTCGTTTTCTCGGTAGTTTTACGCTTGCTGTTTTGGGTGCATTTGGAATGTGCGTTATTCAACTTCATATGATTGAAATTGCACTGGTTTGGGGAGCTCTTGTTGTTTATTTGGTTTCGCTTTGGTCTTTTGGATGCGGCGTTTGGCTTTTGCTTAACGATTAGCTATGAAAATATATCTCCGTCGGGTTCGTCCGGCGGAGGTTTTTTGCGTCCGTCGCATTCGTAGCCATTCGTATCATTAGTATAATTCGTATATTGGTATATTTATTTTGTATATTGGTATCTATATTAACTCGGTACCGAAAGTTTGCTATACTGTGTAGGTGGAAAATCTTGAACAGAAACGGCGGGTTTTGAAACGAATTCGCGAATGGAGGGAGAGGGAAGCCGCGCGGCAAGGCGTGGAGCTTTTTCGCGTGCTTTCCAACGATGCGGTCCACGGCATCGCGGAAACATTGCCGACGACGAAAGAAGCGCTTTTGGAAGTGAAAGGCATCGCCGAGAAAAAGTATCAGACGTACGGACGCGATATTCTCGCAATGGTGGCGGAGGAAACTGTCGCCGGACTGGGGTTGTACCCCGGTTCGGAACGTTTGGAAGAAACAACTGACGGTACGACTTCTGAAATGTTGCGGACGGGGGTACAACCCCAGTCCGGCGACGAAGACGGGGCGATGGATGGTTATCGGCAAAGCGGCGAGAAAGTTTTTTCGGTTGCCGATTATTTGGAAATTCTGAATGCGGGACTTCGGCAGTTTGAGGCGAAGGTCATCGGCGAAATCACCAGTTTGGATATTCGCGGGAATTATCTCTTTTTCAGCATTAAAGATAAAAAAGAAAATGCGCTTCTGCCATGCTTCATGTGGGGAACGGCGTACAAAATGAGCGGAATTTTGCTGGAAGAGGGAATGGAGGTGGCGGTTTCCGGTTTCCCTGAAATGTATAAACCGTCCGGACGGCTTACGTTTCGCGCGGACGCGGTGGAATTGGTCGGCGAAGGCGCGCTCAAAAAAGCGTATGATGAATTGAAAAAGAAATTGGAAAAAGAAGGGTTGTTCGCCGAAGCGCGGAAAAAACCGATTCCCGAATATCCGCAGAATATCGGGCTCATCACTTCCGCAACCGGCGCGGTCATTCACGACTTTTTGAACAATATCGGCAAATTCGGCTTCAAAATATCATTCCGCGATTCGCGCGTGGAGGGCGCGCTCGCCGTGAAAGAACTCGTTTCCGCGGTGCGTTATTTTAAAAAAAGAAAGGGAATTGACGTTTTGATACTCATTCGCGGCGGCGGTTCGCTGGAATCTTTGCAGGCATTCAACAACGAAACGCTTGTGCGCGAAATCGCCGATTGCCCGTTTCCCGTTTTGGTCGGCATCGGACATGATAAAGATGTTCCGCTCGTTTCTCTTGTCGCGGATAAGGCGGGTTCCACGCCGACGGCAGTCGCAAAATTACTCAATTCCGCGTGGGAGTCGGCGCTTTCCAAAGTGCGCATAAGCGAGCAGAAAATTTTCAACCGCTTCGGAGAAGTATTGTATGAAAAAAAAGATATTCTCCGCGAGCGCTCCAAAAACATGGAAGAGAAATTCCGCGCGATATTTGAACGATTCCGCGCGGCGGAAGAAAAAATAAAAAGAAATTTCGCGGCGATAGGGGGCTCTCTCTCGCGAGCGAAAGAAAGAACGAAGCAGGCGGAAAAAGCGTTGCCCGGCAAACTGGAAAATCATTTCAAACGGTACAAAGAACGTCTGGGATATGCGGAAAAAATGATAGCGGTAAACAATCCCATGCGCCAGCTCCGGCTCGGCTATTCGCTCGCTTTCGCGAAAGGAAAAATAATACGCAGGACTGAAGACGTGAGAAGCGGAGATGAAATAAAAATACGGGTGGAGGATGGAAATATTGATGCGCGAGTTGAATAATTTCTAATATCTAATTTCCAATAAAATGTCTAATTATTAAAAAATAATAAAATAGAAAAATAATAAAATAGAAAAATTCCGCCATCGTTATAATCTTTCTATTTTCTTATTATTCTATTTTTCTATTTAACAATATGGAAAAGAAAACAAACGAGGTTCACCCCGTTAGAGTTTCACAGAGAAATAAGATATCACATGGCAATATTAACAAAAATAAATAAAATATAAACACATGACAAGCATAAAAAACTCTAACGGGGTAAATCTTAATGAAACGTTAAAAAAACTTGAGGCCATTTCCTCGTGGTTTGATTCTCAGCGCGAGGTGGACGTTGAGGAGGGATTAAAGAAGGTGAAGGAGGGCGCGGAACTTATCAAAGCAAGCAAGGCGCGTCTGGCGGAAGTTGAGAATGAATTTGAGGAAGTGAAGAAAGGAATGGCGGAGGAGGAATAGATGAGCGGAACCAAGGACTTGGTGTAGCGGACGCGAAGTTTGAAAAAAATAAAAAAAACGCCGCGACCTTTTGCCGTGGCGTTTTGCATGAATTTTTTTCGCGCTTATTTTGGAGGAGGCCATGCTCCGGGATCGGGCAATATGCGTCCGTGACCTTTACTGTCCGGCGTATTTTTATGGTTGCGATCGGGAGCTTTCTGCTGTTCAGCGTACTCTTTATTGCACCACTCGTATCCGGGCTGATATCCTGACGGCGAACCGCGCGATTCGTGTTCGTCGCAGGTTAATTGTTGTTCTCCCCCGACGGTCATATTCATCCAATCTATCGGTTCTTCCGCCATGGCGGGAGCCGAAATGAGCAGAGCAAAAAGCATTGCCGTTAAAATCTGCGTTAATTTTTTCATGATAAAGTACCTCTTTGCATATTAAAGGACCGCTTCCTTGTCTGGTACGATACTACAAAATTGTTGACGTTGCGTCAAGCTTACGTTTTTCTGGCTGGACGTTTTCCGCTGTGAATGATACCCTAAAACCGGAAACATCTTTCATGCGTAAAACCCAAGGAGGTTTGCATGTGCGTTCTAAACACCGAAAAATTAAAATATCCATGGCTTGCGAAATATCTTTCCAAGGAAGCGCTCTCAGAGCTTACCATCGTCATGATTCCGAATCGCAACGTGCGTTTGGAACGGGTCAATTATTTAACCGCGATGTTCGGATTCATCCGGGGGTTGGAAAATGATTATTCGGAAGTGCTTCTTCTTGACGCGGAGGGCGAAAAACTCGGACGGGTCGGGGAGATTCATTACCCCCCAAAATCCGCCGCATGGTGGAAACGCAGAAGGAAACCGTACATGATATTCAATCCGAACGAAACCGCGGAGGAAGCTATCAGGCGGCTTGGCATAAAAAAACAAGTTTGGTACATTTTGGACGTGACTTTGAGAAAATTATATTTGTAATGATACCATCTCCAATTAACCACTTCACTTTTGGTAGAAATCGCGGACAAAGGTCTTTCCTTAAGGAGGAGTGTAGCGTAGCGGAACGACGGGGAAAGGAGAGACCTTGGGTAGCGATTTCGGTATTTGCAACAGGAATATATAATGGGAAGAGGTTAGTTGGAGATGGTATGACAAAAACAAAAAGATCGTCGTTTATCGGCGATCTTTTTTCTCCTGACTTCGTCACGCTCCCAAACACCACACTAAAAACGGCTTAACAAAGCCGTTTTTGTTTGTCTTGCGGGTGTCCCACGCATGCAATATACTCTGTTTTATGTATGCGAGAAAAAAG
>JBAYGK010000083.1:0-6719 GCA_041666665.1 Minisyncoccota bacterium | reverse complement strand
CGGGTGGAAAGTTTTGCGATGTCTTGAAGTCTCATGAAATTTTATTGATGGATTTTATTTTTTACTCTTTCGCTTTTGCGTGCGTGACTCCCTGCGCCAATAATTTTTCCAGATATCGCGCGACGGAGTGAGCCGTTTTTTTGTCAAAACCGACTCCGTATTCGGACAAGGGTTTTTCAATCGCTTCTTTGAATTCCTCTTTTTTGGTGTACCCGAGAACTCTCTGCGCAATCGCGTTTGCCAACGTGCCCGATTGTTCGGGATCTATTTTCAGATTGAATTCCGCAAGGATATATCTTTTTACTTTTTCCACATGCTCGTCTTTTGCCGTTACCGCGGCTCCGCGCTGTTTCAAACCGCGCAAACGGAAAATGTCCGCCGATTGATAGATAATCTTCCTCATTTTTGAAGCGATGTTCCGCGCGAGAGGTTCGGGCATTCCCACTCCGCCTTTGTCCTGATCCTCCGTCAAAATGAAGAAAAACATCCTGTCGTTTATTTTTCCGTCAAGAACTTCCTCCACCAGTTTTTCAAGATGAGAGAGCTGGTCAAAGCTCAATTCCTGCGTCAGATAATTCACGATGCTTTTCACCTGAATTTCCGTGGGGGTTGAATACGGATATATTCTCGCTATTTGCTCCAGCTCGGTGATGATTGTTTCTCCCGGATTGATCTTTTTTATCTGTTTCTTCTCGGGATTGGCGACGATTCCCACCAGTTTGCCGTCTTTCAAATGGACGACGCGATGCGCGTACGGAAGATATTTCGCATCGTGAGTAACGAGAAGCACCGTTTTTCGGTCGTGGGAATTTATCGTTTCCAGCGTATCCATAACTGCCTGCGCGGAAATACTGTCCAGATTTCCGACCGGCTCGTCCGCGATCAAAATTTCCGGATCATTCACGAGGGAACGCGCCGCGGAAACTCTCTGCTGTTGTCCACCGGAGAGGAGGGTCGGGCGTTTGTGCGCGACATGGTCAATGCCGAACCGCCGGAGAAGCTCCATCGCTCTTTTTTCGCGCAAATACGCGGGAACGCCGGCGAAAATAAGCGGAAGCGATACGTTGTCCAAAACCGTAATGGAATTGATGAGGTTGAAAGACTGATACATGATGCCCATCGTCTTTCGCTGAAAATTGACCATCTCGGCCGGGGTGAAATCGTAAATGCTCGCGCCTTTCACGTATATCTTGCCGGCGGACGGCGGAAGAACGCCGAACATGGAATAAAGAAGCGTTGACTTTCCGCAACCGGACGGCCCGAAAAGAATGATGTATTCTTCCGGAAACACTTCCATGGTCGTTCCTTTGTTCGCCTTAAATTCATTCTGTTTTCCCAGATTGTAAGTGATATCTATTTTATCGGTGAAAATTATTGGTTTGGACATATAACGAAGTTGAAAGTCCTAAGTCTAAAGTCAAAAGTCATAATGCCGGACGGGCTTTAGACTTTCAACTTTTGACTTTCAGACTATTTTTTATTTTCCTATATTCTTTACCCAACCGAAGGTGCCTTGGAAGTTTTCTATGATGATGTCCAAGATGCTTTTTTCCTTGTCGGGAGTGAAGAGAACGAAGTCTTCGGATCTCGCTTCGTTTCCCGTGCGGTCTTTGCATTCCAGCCAAAATTTATAGACGGTTGACGGCAAAAATTCCAGCACGACCTGCACGTGGGAAAGATCCGGATTGATTTCGGGAAGAAGCGAGGCCGCATCGCCCGTTTCCGCGAGCGACTGCCGATAGAAGAACTGGCACGTTGAAAGTTCATCGGTGTCCCAATTCACGATGGTCTGCACTTTTGCGTCGGATGTCGGATATAAGGTTGATTCGTTCGTCACTTTTGAAATGATCGGCGGAGCGACGTCTTTTATGGTTACGAATGAAAACGGTTCGCTTATCACTTTGTCTCCCGCCTCGTTTTCCACTTTCAATATCGCGTTGTATTGCGTCCCGAATGTAAGATTCGCAATGCGCACGCTGTGGTTTGTCGCGAATTCCGGACTTCCCTGCGTTTTCACCTCTCCCGTTTCCGTGTTCGTGTACTCAATACTGCCGGAAGCCGGAATGGTGGTATTCCATGCGATAGTCACGGCGGTATCTTCAATCTTCACGATATCAACGCTGTTGATGGCGGGGAGCATTGATTTCGTCGTGAATACCTGATCCGCGCTTCGGCTTGAAAGTCCGATTGAATCCTCGGAAAAAACTCTCAAGTGGTATTTCGTGGCGGGCGCGAGACCGATGATCCGTATCTCGTGAATCAATTCAAGTTTATCCGGATCTCCCTGCGTGTACGTATACGGAAACGTGTCGGGGGCGAATGTTTGATATCTTTCATCCGAAGCGAACGTTATCATCGTACTGGCTTCTTTGTCCGTCACCCATTGCACAAGAGCGTAATCATATCCGATCTCTTTCAGGTCGGGAACGCCCATGATGGTCGGCGGAGTATCTATCTGCCCGCCGACGGATTCCACCGCGCTTTGAACGACGGAAAGAGCTTGGACGGAAGTGAGTTTTTCAACTTCGTTCACTATTTTTTCCGCGAGAGCGCGCTCTTTCGTATCTTTGATTTTTTCCATATCGGGAACTTTTTCGGTTCCTTTCGTGGTGAGCGCAAAACCGCCGGAAACGCTTTGGTTTCCCGAGGCATCCGAAGAAATGACGCGAAAATAATACGTCGTTAACGGTTCAAGTCCCAAAATGGTGACTGAATGCGTTTTCTTGTCAAACGCGGGATTTCTGGCGATGCCGTAATTGCGGTCAAGTCCGTAATTTATGAGCGAATCGGAAACTTCATCAGTCTTCCATGCGATAACGGCGGAATCTTCGGTCGTGCTCGCTATTTGTATGCCGGTAATGACGGGCGGGGTCGTGTCGCCGTCCGCCAAAATGGCAACCGGCAAAAAAGAAAAAGCGAGAAAAAAGAGGGGCGATAAAAGAAATAATTTTTTTCGTGTAAAAACCATATGTTATTGCGTGTCCGACTTTTTTAAAAACCACGCGATTGCAAAAAATGAGCCGATGATGATTGCCGCAAGCGCAAACGCTCCATAATAATAGTATACCGCCGGATTGGTGCAGGAATACTCGTAGTAGTCGGCGGCGTTTCCATCGCAATACTTGCCATTGCTCCATCCGAAAACCCCGAGAAGAAAAAGCGCGTCGCCGAAAAACAGCAGGGCGTTCTTTTTCATGAGAGAAACAACCGATGCGATTTGTGAAAAAATTCCCGAGGAAAAACGTTTCATAGATAGTATGTATTATAAGTTATTTTTGATTAAAAGTTAAATGTTAACCGGCAAAATTTTGAAAACGAGCAAAGGTATCGTCCATTTTTTTGTCCGTTTTTTCAAGATTCCGGTACAACTCGCTCAATCGTTCAAAATCTTTTTCCGCATCGGGAATTTTTTCATTGAGCGATTGTATTCTGCCCCCCGTCAATTCCCCCTTGTCTTTTATAATGCCTTTGAATATGTCGGAAACGGTGTCGTTCATCCGATACGATACGGTTTCAATTTCGCGGATAATCGCGATTCTTTCTTCCGCAAGAACTATCATGTCATTCGCTTTGACAAAAATGCGCCGTCCGCCCAAATTATCTTTTTTTTCACGGAGGATAATGACGTTTTTTTCCGCTTCTCTCCCCTTTTCTTTCATGATATCAATTTCCGATCGGATTTTTGCAAGAGGAACAAGTCCCGCCTCCGCGAAAGACAAACGCTCTTCGGGGGAAACGCTTTCGTTCAAAACTTGGGACAATATCGCATTCAATCCCTGACGCGCGGTATTTTTTTCCGTCCCGGGAGTGTAGGCGGAAATTTCATGTTCCCGCGAAACAACATCATACGCCTGATACGCGCGAACAAAATCCTGCGCATTCGCAACGCCGAAATACCACTTCCATGAGAACAGTCCGATGATGGCGAGAATCGCAACGCCAACGGCAATTATTTTATTTCGTTTTGATTTTTGATTTTTCATTCGCGTGTCATAACTTGATGAACTTGATAAACTTGATGAACTTTTGACTTCGTTACGGTCCCGTTGCCATGAAATTATTCGTTCCGTGGTGCGTTTCGGCGCTTGTGCCGAACGGTATGTTTATGCCCCAATACAGATTGTCGGTTACCGGGGTCGTGGTGGTCGGCTTCGGAAGATTAACGTCAAACCTCGTTGAAACGCCCGTCAAAAGTCCGCAAAGAGAGCAGGAACCGTACGTAAACGTGGTGGAAGAATATTTTTGCTCGTTTACCGGAATGGAGCCGCCCGCGCCGACGAGATCGGAACCGTCCAACAAAACGGCGACACTGCCGTTGCCTGTATTCCGAAGGGTGGTCACTTGATTGGTTGATTCGGTCGTGGATCCGACGTACAGACTGCCATAATCAATGTCGTTTGATGCGGTAAGGGCGCGCAGGGTGTAGAGGTCAACGCCGATTGACGTATCGGTATCTTTGTATGCCGTCGCGTCCGCAATCGTCAATTCCGCATTCCAATCCTGCCCGACAAAATCGCCGTCATCGGTCGGGTCGGCAAAATATTGGATATCGGCGCCGCACGTGACATCGCAGGTGTTTCCCAAACAGCCGGAGAAAGAACAGCTCGCGCTCTCAATATGATAACAATTATTCTCGTTGGCGGCGCAAGCGGCACTGACTCCCGAACGGTAAAACGTTGATGTCGCATACGACAGATTTTCCCATCCGTTCAGATCGGTGGAGGAAGCAGTCGCCGTGATGCGCTTTGTGGATCCTTCCATAAGTCCGATATTGGAATCGTTATTGAATTTGAGATTGCTGAGCGTCGGGGCGAAAAGAAGCGTCACTTCCGCAACCTTGGAGTAGCTGTCCAAGTCGGAGCCGTCGTCGGATACGCGGAAACAATACGCATTCGCCGTCGCATAATCGGTCAACTGGAAATTGTATTCCATTTCCGTGTGTTTGTTCGCCGCCAAATCCATGGCATTGCCCTGATTGGACGGATCTTCCAGAACTTCGCCCGCGAGGAAAGAAGTAACGGCCGGAGGAGAGAGCAATTCGCCCGTCGCTTCGTGATTGGCGATATTGGCGGATGTTGACATGCACGCGGCGCCCGTTCCGCAACCGCCCGTTTCGGTCGGAACTTCGGAATAATCAACCGCCGGCACGGAAGCGCAATTCGGATAAGAACTTTTTGAGGCAATCTCCAGAGCGTAGGTCTGATTGGTGAGCGGCGTTCCCGTATTGGCAACCGTAAACCGCAAGCGAAGATTTTCGCCCGGAGTTTGATTGGAAAGCGCGGTATCTTCCGCGGCAAGCCATGATGCTCCTCCGTCCACCTGTTCCGAACCGATTGCATAGGTCGGGACGGCGCTGATATATTGCCGCGCCGCATAATAATCCCATCCGCCGTGCTGTCCCCAGAAAGAGAAGCCCGTTCCTCCGCTCGTGTACGATGAATCGGTCGCGGTCGTTGTCGCAAAAAGCGTTCCGGCATTATTGTAAACGGAGGCATATATAGTATTGTCCGTCTTCCAATCAATGACGGCCTGATACCATCCGGTCGCCCATGTTACGTTCTTGGTCGCAAGCTGGGTTCCACTCGTGTCGTTGTTGGCAATATTTTTTCCTATCGTGATGTGATCGGTTCCGAACAATTCAAAACAAAGCGCGTAATTATTATTGTTTGAACCCGGCGACTGAACGCCGAAGAGCGCGCAAGATTCGTCGTCGGCGCCCGCGGATGTGTCCACATACTGGAAGAATCGCATGGTGTTTCCCTGCGAAACGGTCGTTCCCGTTTGATAAATGCCGTCCGTGGTTTTTTGAGTCGTATTGGCTCCCGCATCCAGCCCGTATGACCATTCGTAATTAAAGGTCGTGTCAGTATCAAACAAACTGGCGTCGCCGGAATATTCGGAGATATTGTCGTCTTCAAAACCGTCATAGAAAATAAAAACATTTGACGCGGAACCCGTCGTGGAAACGGCAACATTACCGTAATACATATAAACATCGGCGGAACCGCTCGCGGGAATGGATGACGCCTTGAGCCAGACGGTGGAGGTTGCGGAAGAAATATAGCTTTCCATCCAGTACGGTATCGTTGTCGTCCCGGAAGAATCGGTAAACCGAAGATCGTCAAAGTCCGATTGCATGTCGGCGTCATAAGGAATTTCAACTTTCACTTGAAAATCGGAAAGAGCGGAACCCGTGGAATTTGAAATGCGAATCTTTTTTCGTTTGGACCAATCGGCATCATACCAAGAAGCGGAAGGGACGCCTTCCCCGCCGTTATCATTGCGCCAGCGATAATGAGTCTGATCCAAAAAAAGACAGGCGCTGTCGGACCACCGTATCGCTCCGCACTCGTCTCCTCCGTCGCTGTCATACGCTTCGCCGTCGTAATTGCCCGTGCTCGCGAGGAACGTCCATGCGTTCACCGTCGTTCCGCTCAGCGTTACATTGTATCCGCTTGATACTCCGGTGGAAGTCGCAAAACTCACGGATGATATTTGAAGTCCGGCGTTTTGATCAAGCGCTCCGCCCGTCACCGTTATCATGGTTCCGCCCGAAGAATCAAGCGTGAAATCTCCGTTGGAAAGAGAGGTGATGACGGGCGTACCGGAGATATTCAGACCGCTCGTTCCCATGTTGCGGAACTGATAATATTGCGCATTCAGCGTTCCGCCTGAAATGTTCATGGCATACGTTCCCGATCCTTGATTGTTGATATTCG
>JBAYGK010000082.1:0-6816 GCA_041666665.1 Minisyncoccota bacterium | reverse complement strand
ATTTTTACGAATGATACGAATTAAATACGAATACGAACGACAAATAAACAAAAAAATACAAGCATTCGCTTCGGCTGGAATGGCAAAGAAAAATCCCGCGAACCGTCAATGACGGAACGCGGGGTCTTGGTTTTTTTATGCGCATCTTTCCATGACTTTCAGAAGTTCTTCGTGGCGGCGTTCGGTGTTTTTCTCGTTTTCTTGGAGTTGTTCAACTAATGCGAGAACGGCAAACACGATACCATAAAAACCTCCATTTACCGCCTTCTTTTTTAATTCTTCAACTTTTTCGCTCATTTTTTATCTCCATAAAAGTACAAACGGACTCAACATGAGATCCGCTATGCATGGTAGCATGTTCAGTGTTTTGTGTCAACCCCGTTAGAAAATTGCAGAAATCCATGAATTTCAATAAACCGAAATTGCTTATTGTCCAGCGCACAAGCATTTTTACCGGACATCAATTTTCTAACGGGGTCAAGTTTGCCATTCGTCGCAAAATAGTTTAGAATGTCTTTCATTAGAGCCCTGACGGCTTTTTTATTTAGACCAATCTTTATTTATTAATTTGCAAGAAAAAAGTTAAAAAAAGTTGAAAGTGGCGGCGTTGTTACGCTTTTTACTTTTGACTTTTGACTTTTAACTAAAAACATATGGAACGCGATTATCCACTGGAGAAAGTAAGAAATATCGGAATCATTGCCCACATAGACGCGGGCAAAACCACTTGTTCCGAGCGCGTGCTCTTTTACACGGGAGTAACGCATAAGATCGGGGAAGTGCACGAAGGAGAAGCGGTCATGGACTGGATGGAACAGGAACAGGAGCGTGGCATTACCATCACCTCCGCCGCCACTACGTGTTTTTGGACACCGACCTATGCGAAAGGCGACGCGACCAAAAAGCACCGCTTTAATCTTATTGACACTCCAGGGCACATAGACTTTACCATTGAAGTGAAGCGTTCTTTGCGCGTGCTTGACGGCGCCGTCGTCGTATTTGACGGCGTTGCCGGCGTTGAACCGCAATCCGAAACCAACTGGCGCTATGCCGACGACGGAATGGTTCCGCGCATCTGCCTCATCAACAAATTGGATCGCACCGGCGCTTCTTTTGAGCGTTCCTATCAGAGCATTCTCAGCCGCTTGACCAAGAACGCCGTCCGCATGCAATTGCCCATCGGAGAAGAAGAAAAACTTCTCGGAGATATTGACCTGCTTGAAATGAAAGGATATCACTTTGAAGGAGAAAGAGGAGAAAGAGTGACAGAAGTTCCCATTCCGGAAAACATGAAAGCCGATGCGGAAAAATATCACAACGAACTGATTGAAAAAATCGTTGAACAGGACGAAACGCTGATGAACGATTATCTTGAAGGCAAGATTCCTCCGATTGATGTTCTGAAAAAAACGCTTCGCAAGGCGGTTATCGCCAACAACATCGTTCCCGTTTTTGCCGGCTCCGCGCTGAAGAACAAGGGCATTCAGCTTATGCTTGACGGCGTTGTTGATTACCTGCCGAGCCCTCTGGATATTCCGCCGCCCAAAGGCATTGACCCCAACACGAATGAAGAGATTACGCGCGAAGTTTCCGATACCGCGCCCCTGTCCGCTCTCGCCTTTAAAATCGCCAGCGACCCGTATGTCGGACAGCTCGTGTTTTTCCGCGTGTATTCCGGCACCCTTGAATCCGGTTCATATATTTTTAACGCCACAAAAAACAAGAAGGAAAGAGTCGGACGCATTCTTCGCATGCATGCGAACGAGAGAGAGGAAGTGAAAAAAGTTTTTGCCGGAGAAATCGCCGCCGCCGTGGGATTGAAAGAAGCGACGACTTCCGATACGTTCTGCGATGAAGATCACCCGATCATTCTTGAAAGGATTATCGCTCCCGAACCGGTTATTTCCATGCGCATTGAACCGAAAACAAAAGCCGATCAGGAAAAAATGGGCATGGCGCTTTCCCGCCTTGTTGCCGAAGATCCGACTTTCCGCGTAAAGACCGATTCGGAAACTTTGGAAACCATCATTTCCGGAATGGGAGAACTTCATCTTGACGTTATGGTTGAGCGCATGAAGCGCGAGTTTGGCGTTGAAGCCAATGTCGGTAAACCGCAAGTGGCGTATCGCGAAACGGTTCTCGGGAATGCCGAAGCGGAAGGGAAGTACATCAAACAGTCCGGCGGTCGCGGTCAGTATGGACATGTGCGCATTCGCATGAAACCGCTTGATAAAACGGTTGACCTTGAAGACCTTCCGAAGAACACCAGACGCAACAAAGAAAACACGTTTGAATTCATCAACAGCATCAAAGGAGGCGTTATCCCGCAGGAATATATTCCCGCCGTTGAAAAAGGACTCAAAGAAGCGATGGATCGCGGCGTACTCGCCGGATTCCCGATGGTTGACCTTTCCATTGAACTCTACGACGGTTCGTACCACGATGTGGACTCTTCCGAAATCGCCTTTAAGGTGGCGGCTTCCATGGCTTTCCAGGAAGCAACCAAGCACGCGAAAGCGGTTATTTTGGAGCCGATCATGAAAGTGGAAGTCGTCATGCCGGAAAAATTCATGGGCGACATCTCAGGACATCTTTCTTCGCGGCGCGGACAGATTGAATCCATGGAAGATCGCGGAATGAACAAAGTCGTGAAAGCGACGGTGCCGCTCTCCGAAATGTTCGGCTATGTCACCAATCTCCGTTCCATGACCGAAGGCCGCGGAACCAGCACGATGGAATTCTCGCACTACGCGGTCGTTCCGAACAGCGTTGCGACGACGATCATTGAATCACGAAAATAGACGTTGAGCGGAACCAAGGGCAGTCCTTAAGGAGGAGCGTAGCGACGGGGAAAGGACTGCCCTTGGTGTAGCGGAAAACGAACAGACATACAATTTGCAAAAAACAAAAGCCCTGCATTGCGCAGGGCTTTTGTTTTTTGCATGGTTCGTCTAATCGTCGGTATCGTCCATGTGAATAACCGAGTTGACCGGTTGACTCCGAATGAAATACAATGGAGGGAGAGTGCGCGTTGGGGATTTTTAAACGTGCTCCGTTTTAATGAATTTACCATAGTTAATAAATTTAATAACTACAAAAATGAAAAAAAATTTTTTGCGCATCGCGTCTTTTTCGGTTTTTTTGGCGGGAGTGAGCGTTGCAATGGCAAGCGCGGCGAGTTTTAACATCGGCGACACGATGACCGTGGCGGAAAATGTTAACGTTCGTTCCTGCGCTTCCGTCTCTTGCGACAAATTGGGAACGCAATCTGCCGGAATAACAGGCATCGTGGCAGGCGGCCCCGCAACCGCGGACGGACATACTTGGTGGAATATCAACTATAACAGCGGCACCGATGGGTGGAGCTCCGGAACGTATCTTCAAAAATCAGGCACGACTGCGGTGGCAGGAAGCGCCCCCGTTCAATCAACGAATGCTCCGGTATTTACCCGCCAGCTTGATATCGGTTCAACGGGATCTGATGTTTCCGCCCTGCAGAGATTCCTCGCTTCTTACGGCAATGTGTACCCGGCAAAACTTGTTACCGGTTATTACGGACAGCTCACCGCCGATGCCGTTTCTTCTTATCAGCGGGCAATCGGAATTCCGGTTGCGGGAAGAGTCGGGCCTTTAACGCTTCAGACACTCAACAAGGAAGCCGGTTCTCAAGGGGGAACAGCGGGCGCGACATCGTCCGGCGCCGCCAATACGACAACAACGCAAACGCAAACGCAAACACAAACTCAGACCGGCACCTCGGCGCAAACCGCCCCGACAAACACCACTTACGGAACGCAACAAACCGCTCCGACAAATACCACTGCCGGAACGACACAGACCACAACAACAAAAACAAACACCGCACCCGTAAGTTTGAAAATCACCCCAACGGTTGTTTCGCAGAATCGCGTTGACCTTTCTTGGAACGTCATACCGAACGCGAACGGTTACACGGTCTCAAGAAGCGGAATTCAGATAGGAACGGCGAACGGTACGAGCTATTCCGATGCGACCGTTTCTCCCGGCTCTTATGTTTATTTCGTTTCGGCGCTCGGATCGTCAAGCGGGACCGCCCTCGCTTCTTCCGCGGTCTATGTTTTTGTTGACGGACCCATTGAGGGACCGGATAAGACGGCCCCCACGACGCCGCTCAATCTCACGGCAAAAGCCGTTTCGTCCGTACAGATAGATTTGACATGGACCGCCGCCACGGATAATTCCGATTTCGTCGGCTATAAAATATTCCGGGACGGAAACAAGGTTGGCACCAGAGTAGACACGTCGTTCAGCGATTCGGACGGTTCGCTTCTTCCAACACGGGAATATGCGTATACGGTTGCGGCGTTTGATGCGATGGACAACACGGGACCTCTGAGCAATACGGCGCTCGCGACGCCCCTTGACGTTTTTCCTCCTTCCGCTCCGACATGGGGAACGGCGACGGCGGTTTCCTCCACACAAGTGAAACTTTCATGGTATGCGTCTACCGACAATGTCGGAGTCACCGGATACAATGTGTATCGCAGGGGTAATAAGATTGCCACGGTAAGCGGAACTTCTTATCTTGATGCCGGCTTGAACGCATCCACAACCTATACGTACGCCATCGCCGCTTTTGATAAAGCGGGGAATATAAGCGATCAGAGTTCCGGAATTTCCGTGAAAACCCCGTAATCTTTCATGACTGTTATTGTTCGGCAATAATGATATACAACATGCAACAAAAAAACGGCTCGCCGTTTTTTTGTTTTATTGGTATAATAAACACGTATGAAAAAGAAACAAGTTTTTTTGATCGCGTTCGCCGTCTTTATCATCCCTCTTTCTCTTTTTGTCCTCACCGCACACGGCGAATCCTATGACTTCATCGTGGGATGCGGCATCAACACCATTCCGAAATTCATCAAAGCGGTGCTCGGTCTTATTGTGAAAGTCGGAATCCCCGTCGCCTCCATGTTCCTTATTTGGGCCGGTTTCTTGTTTCTGACGGCGCAGGGCAACGAAAGCAAACTCACCGCCGCGAAACACGCATTTCTCTGGTCATGCATCGGCTTCGGCATTCTTCTTGGCGCATGGCTTTTGGCGATTGCGTTTGAGGGGGTCATTACTTCTTTCTCGGGAGGACAAGCGCAGGATACGACGATAACGCCGTGTTGATACTAAGAAATGAAAAAAACCATTTGCCTCGGCAATTCCGCGATACCCTATACACTCAAACGATTCCGTCGTTCAAAGCGGGTGCGTTTGAGTATTTCTCGCGACAGAGCGCTTCTCATAACCGCGCCGAAAACGACGCCGTTTTATTTTATTGAGAAAATACTCCGCGAAAAAGAATCATGGATATTACGGACATTCAAATATTTTGAAGGACTGCCAATAAAGTATAAGGGGCAAGTATATGGAGAAGGGGACAATAACGGGAAAAAACTGTACAAAAAACACAAAGAAGAGGCAAGAGTCTTGGTGTCACGTCGGCTTGAATACTGGAATCAATTTTATAATTTTTCATGGGGAAGAATAAGCATTCGCAACCAGAGAACGAGATGGGGGAGTTGTTCAAAAAAGGGCAACCTCAATTTCAACAGCAAGCTCGCGCTTTTGCCGCAAGAATTGTCCGACTACGTGATTGTTCACGAACTGTGCCACCTGAAAGAATTCAATCATTCAAAGAATTTTTGGGAATTGGTCGCGCTCACCATTTCCGACTGGAAAGAAAGAAGGAAGGCGCTTCATCAACACTAACTGCCTTAGACCGTTCCTCTTGTTATCGTTACCTTAAAACAAAAGCCGTTCCGTAGAAAGACGGGACGGCTTTTGTTGAATTTAGTGAGAAGTTTACGAGTTATACCATCTAATCTATTGATGCTTCAACAATCAAGCGACAAAGGTCTTGGGTAGCGTTCCTTGTTTGGGATGAGAGAATTAAAAGAGAAGGAAGTTAATTGGAGGCGGTATTATATACCACGTAAATCCGTATCCGTCTTTTCGTACATGTATATTTTTATCACGGATTTTGGCGGATATCTCAAATCCTCGTTCGCTTTAGAGACTGTGTCTTTTAGATTTGACACCGAGTCGGTAAACAGCTTGTTCAGTATGATCGTAGATTCCGCATCGTTGTTCCCCTGTGATTTTTTAAGCTCATTCCAGATCGCGAGTGTTTGTATTCTTGCTTCTGTAATCCCCCGCAAAGTTTCTTGGCAGTATTCACGCTGAGAAGTTGTCTGATATGCGCCGGATCCATAATAATCGGGTTCTTCCTTCCATCCTGTAGCACCCGCATTTTTGGCCAGTGCGGATATTTCAAGTATCAAAGATTTTGTTTTTTTTGAGTCTGCGATGGAGCTGAAAACGACACTTCCTTCCGGCGATTTAGTGTCGTACTCTATTTCGTTGCCGTATTTTTTTAACAGCGCCACAAGCTCACTGTAAAAAGGCGAATCTTTTGCAATACCGCTATAAGCCAGCATTGTTGTGGCGGGGGGTTCATCGGGGAACGAGGAACAATCTTTCACTGTCGGCTCAGAGACGCCGAACTCAGCGAACGAAGGCAAACCAACCTTTTCCGGTATAAGAAAAAGCGCTCCGATGAGGAGTATCATTATGACAATGACAATGCCGAACGCATAGCTGACGAATTTGCCGATGTTATTAATATTTTCCATAAGATTTGTTGTTGGTTGATAATGTATAATTATACCACACTGATGTAAGAAGAGAAGTTGTCATATTCACAATTGTGCGATATGAACGGGTTTTGGCGCTTCCATCGTTTGATGTTTGAACAAAATCAGGTTTCGCGCGCGCAATCAATCT
>JBAYGK010000081.1:0-6867 GCA_041666665.1 Minisyncoccota bacterium | reverse complement strand
TCTATTTTCTATTTTCTATTTTCTATTTTCTATTTTCTATTTTCTATTTTCTATTTTCTTCTTAACAAGCCGTTTGAATCATGTTATTATGGAAAAATGCTTGATAACGTTGACGAACTCATTGCCGTCATAAAAAACCCGACGGAAGAAGATAAGACGCTCATCAGAAAAGCGTACGGTTTTGCCGTACTCGCGCATGCCGAGCAAAAACGCTTTTCCGGAGAACCGTATTTCAATCACTGTTTTGCCGTCGCCATGAATCTCGCGCAGTTCGGCATGGAAACGAAAGTCATCGCGGCGGGTCTTCTTCATGACACGCTGGAAGACGCCAACATCACTCCGAAACAATTTGAAGCGGAGTTCGGAAAAGAAATTCTTTTTTTGGTTGAAGGGGTAACAAAACTCGGAAAACTGAAATATCACGGAGAACAAAGGCATGTGGAAAGCTTGCGGAAACTTTTCATCGCAACGACGAGAGATATACGCGTTCTCATCATCAAGCTTGCCGACCGTCTGCACAATGCCGGCACGCTTGAATACGTATCTCCGGAAAAGCAAAGAAGAATCGCTCTTGAAACTCTTGAGATATACGCCCCTCTCGCCTATCGTCTCGGCATGGGAGTCATCCGCCACCGCTTGGAAGAACTCGCCTTTCCTTACGCATATCCCGAAGAATACAAAAAAGTGAAAGAACTTCTGAAAGAGAGAGAAAGCGAAATAGAAAAGCGTTTGGAAAAATTCTACCGCACGCTCAAAACGGAAATCGCAAAAGCGGGATATAAACAATTCCGGACATCCAACCGAATGAAGGGCGCTTACAGCCTCTACAAAAAACTGATTGAAAAGAAAATGGATATAGCGAAGATTTACGACATTATGGCAATACGGGTTATCGTGCCGACCGTCGCCGATTGCTACGGCGTGCTCGGCGTTGTTCATGCAAATTGGCGTCCGCTTCCGGGGCGCATCAAAGACTACATCGCTTTCCCGAAACCGAACGGCTATCAAAGTTTGCACACGACCGTTTTCACCGGCGACGGCGGCATTATAGAAGTGCAGATTCGCACGGAAGAAATGCATCAAGAAGCGGAGTACGGCATCGCCTCTCACTTGGGATACAAAGAAGGCATCACGAAAAACAAAACGCGGATTGAAGATATCGGCAAAAAATACGCGTGGTTTAAACAGCTTGTTGAGCTTCAAGAAAATGTTTCCCAAACCGGAGAATTTTTGGATCATCTCAAGGTGGACTTTTTTGAGAATCGCGTCTTCGTGTTTACGCCAAAAGGAGACGTTATTGATTTGCCGGAAGGTTCAAGTCCGATAGATTTCGCCTATGCCATTCATTCGGAAATCGGGAGTCATATTTCCGGAGCCAAAGTAAACGGAAAATTCGTGGCAATCACCACCTATCTGCATAACGGCGACATCGTGGAAATAGAAACGAAAAAATCGGTTTCTCCCACAATCAAATGGCTGGAGGGAACAAAAACCACGCTCGCCAAACGACATATCCGCATCGCGTTGCAAGAAAAAAGTTTGCCGCCGAAGGTTTGACGCGACGAATGATTATAGATTACCGATTATAGATTTAAGAAAAAACTCTGAACATTCAATGTTCAGAGTTTTATTTTTAACCGTATATTTTATGCACCCGTTTCGTCCAGAGTTTTTTTCTTGCGGCAAGCCACGCTTCGGCGTCAAAAGTGGTCGTGTCAATTTCTTTTGAGCGCGCAATCATTTTTATAATGGATTTGCTATCCGAAAAAACCAGAAAATCAATAAGATTGGAAAGGATGTTTTCGCGAGATGCCTGTGTAAAATAATTGAGCTCATCTTTAATGGCGCTTCTGTATTTTTCCACTCTATGTCCGGTCGTCGGATACGATAATGCCGCCAATTTCGCAAAAAATCTGTACTCTTCATATGAACAGTTACTTCTATCAAACAAACCGTCTGTAAGATCAAATATATTTTTCTTATACTCTACCTGCTCCAAACAATCATATATCTGCGACATATCTATCTTTTCAGGTTCAAAATTAATACGTCCCCCATCTTTATTCTCTTTCTTTCTCAATTCAGACAAAAAAGAGACCGTCACCGTTTCAAGTTTATCAAAAGCCAAAGAGTCAGAATTATCCGCCAATAAATGTATGTCAAAATCCGAATCTTTTACGCTATATCCCTTTGTTTGAGAACCGAATGGCGCAAGCCCGATAAACGCGCGGTAAGGCAAGAGCCTTTCTTCAATCTCGCGAACAATCTTAAAAAGTTCTTTATTCGGTTCGCCGTTCAATTTGTGCGTATCATATAATTTATCGGTGCGAAACGGCTGTGTGGCTTCTTCAAAAAATTCGCGTTCCGCATCGCTAAGCACGCCAACTTGCCCGGGAGCGAATTCCCGTTGTTTGTCTTTGTCGGTAAAAATTTTTTGATTCGTTCCTTCAATCCCCATAAAATTTCTGATTATTTTTCCAGTACCTCGCTCGCGTTCAAATATCCTGATTTAAAATTATACCGGAGTTGCTCTAGAAACAAAATACCGTCTTTCGGAAATAACTTTTTTTCGCCATCACTTGTGTAATTCCGTATGCCTTCGTTCGTTGCGAAATCGGCGAATTTTTGGTCGCCTTCAATAACAATTGTTCCGTCAACAAATTTGCAGGTTGCAAAAACCGTTTGAGAGCCGTCATTCTGCAATTTATAAATTTCAACGTATTTCATAAAAATATTAAAAGTTTGCCACCTCTTCTCTTTTTTCCAACGGTATCTTTCCGTATTCTTTGAGTATTGCCGCTATTTTTTCCACTCTTGCGAAAAAAGCGTTAATTTCTTTTTCCGTCAAAAGCGGAAGAAGAAGCTCCCGAAGGATTTCCTGCCTGTGTTTATCTTCCGCAAACTCTTTGATTTTTGTCGTCAGTTCTTCAGGAATATCCTCATCATAAAATTCGGCGGCGAAACAGCTTTTATCTTCGCTGAAAGAACATCCGTTATCAATGGCGTGAAGCGTTATGTTGCATGGCGGTTCATCGCAAAGCCCCGAAAACAAAAGATTGACCGAACGACGATCGCTGTTATGGATAAGGAAATCAAATATCCACAGATGCTTCATCTGATATTGAAAATCTTTTTCATCTGGCATGCTGAATTTCCAAACGTCGGAATACGGCACCGTATCGGGAATAAAACGTTGCACGCTTCCCTCTTCGCCGTCAATTTCCCTTATAATGGTCGGCGGAACGATGCCAAAATTGAAAAAATAATCCGCCAAATAAGCCGCTCTTTCCCTTTTGTAAAGAGTTCCCTTCTCAATATGATTCTTGGAGTATGCGAATTCACCGCTTGCCGGTTTAAAAATTCCGCTCTCGTCGCCGATAAATTCAACAAAAAATACTTTGTTTGCGCCACCTATCAATTCTCTTGATCTTTTCACCATACCTTTCTCCAATTCAACCGGCGATGTTTTTTTCCTCCATTCCTTCAGTTCTTTTTTTTCATCTTCAAAATCCGCCGCGAGAGCGGGTTCATCTAAGCGCAGTGTTTCTTTCTTCGCCGCGCCGAAGTCCGTGGTAGAGTCGGATGGTTTTTCTCCTGTTGTCATGCAAATTCGTATTCTTTAATCGGTAATCGGTAATCTTTAATCATTTTTTCTTCTTCCATTCGTGTTCGGCGAGTACTTTTTTTGCGGCCATTTGCTCGGCGTCTTGTTTGGATCTGCCCTCGCCTTCGCCCATGAGTTTGTTGTCTAAAAATACTCCGACACGGAACATCTTTTCGTGGTCGGGGCCGATTTCTTTCAATACTTTATAATTCGGCGTTATGCCGTACACATCCTGCGCTTTTTCCTGAAACAAACTTTTGGAGTCCTGCCACAGTCCTTTCCCGACAACCTCGTCAATGAGGCATAAAACATTTTTTGATATGAAATCTTTTGCCGCATCATACCCCTGATCAAGATATATCGCCCCTATTAACGCTTCAATGGTATTGGCAAGAATATACTGCCTTGCTTTGCCGATATCTTTCGCCTCTCCTTTTGAAAGCAGGAGCACTTCGCCCAAATGAAGTTCCATCGCCACATCGGAAAGAATATTCGCATTTACAAGACCCGCGCGATACGCGGTCAAAACGCCCTCGGGTTCATGCGGGTATTTTTTAAAGAGAAAATCCGTGGCGACAAGCTCAAGAACCGCGTCGCCCAAAAATTCAAGCCGCTCGTTGTGCGTCAGCCCTTTTTCCTTCGCTTCGTTCAAATAGGAACGATGCGTAAACGCTTCACGCAGAATGTTTTTATTTTTGAAAGTAATTCCAATTTCGGATTCAAATTTTGAAAAATCTGGAGTCATGATATTTTTTTCTGATCTTATTTTGTGTAATGTTTCATCCGCCGGACGAAGTCCGCCAACTGGTGGAGTACCTTCATCCGAAACGTTTTGAGATTACCGCTTTCATCTTGCTACTCAAACGTCATGAACGGGGGTACAACCCCCGTCCGGCAACGAATTAAAATTATTTTCCCGCTTCTTCTTTCTCTCCTCCCGATAAGATTTTCACTCCTTTCGTAATGATGGGCAAAATATCATCGTAAAAATTAAGTTCGGCGATTTCGTCCATTTTAAACCATCTCACATCGTCAAGTCCGCCCTTGTCCGGCTCCAACGCCAGAGGCGCATACGGAGCTTCCGCGAGAAAGTACGCAACATTCTTTCTGTATCGTCCCAACTCCGGACTGTTCGCGACATATTCATTCTCTCCGAGTTTTTCTTTTATTTCAATATCCGCCGCTATTTCCTCCTTGATCTTTCTTTTTACTCCCGCCTCTTCTTCTTCCCCTTCGGTAATTCCTCCTTTTGAAAGTGTCCAGTGCCCAAAAATATCATGAACAAAAGCGAGATACGTTTCTCCTTCGTGCTTTGAGTACACCACCGCGCCGACGAGCTGTTTGACGGGTAATTGCTCGCGGGGGACGTTTTGATTTTTCTTTTTTCCGATGTCGTCTTTTCCGGGTTCGCCGAGCTCTTTGTATACCGCGCCCAAAACCCCGTTCACGAATTTACCGCTGGTTTCTCCTCCGAACGTTTTTGCGAGCTCTATTGATTCATTGATGGCGACTTTCGGGGGGACGTCCGAACGATCGGAAAAAAGAAGTTCATACAATCCGAGCCGTAAAATATTTCTATCAATAATGGAGATACGTTCAAGAGGCCACTCGGGAGCGGCTTCATGAATAATGGAATCAAGAACTTGATTCTTTTTTACGACACCTTCGGTAAGATTTTTAATGAAAGAAAAATCCGAAAGACCCGGAGCGAATTCCGCAATATCGCGTTCCAGAATTTCCGCAACGGATTCTTCTTTTTTATCGCGAAAGTCCCACTCAAAAAGAGCTTGAAGGACTACTGATCTTGAAAGGTGCCTATTTGCCATAATTTAAATACACGCAAAAATGTAAAAAACATCAAAAACACTCGGCTTACGCTTCCGGTTTACTTCTTTTCTTTGGTTGCTTTCTCTTTCTTGACGGGCGTTTTTTTGGTCTTTTTTTCAACCTTCTTCATGACATTCAAAACCGCTTTTCCGCGATATGTGCCGCAAACGCCGCAAGCGTGATGCTTAACGTGTGATGATTTGCATTTTGAACATTCCGCCAATCGGGGACCCGTCACCGCGTGGTGAGAGCGCCGGTTTGCCGTATGTGCTCGTGTGTGTCTCATTCGTACTACCATAGTACTTTCAATATAGCGTAAAATTCAAGAAAATGCAAGTGAAAAATGAAAAAACAGACATATTTCCTTATTTTTGCAAAATTTTTGTTCTGGAAAGGAAAAGAATTTCTAATATCCAATTCCTAATTTCCAATAAAATATCTAATTCCCAAATGCTAAAAATTAGTTATTGGACATTTTGATTTTTATTGGAAATTAGATATTAGAAATTGGAAATTTTATCGCAGAAAACTCTTCCTGTGCACCCCTTCCAAAACTCCATATTTTTCAATCATTTCATAGTGCTCTCGCGTTCCGTATCCTTTGTGTTTTTCAAAGCCGTATTCGGGATATTTTTTCGCGAGCGCGCGCATTTTTCGGTCGCGCGACACTTTGGCGGCAATTGATGCGAGAGAAATTATCGGTTCAATGTCGTCGCCATGAATGATGGTTTCTTGAAAAATGTATTCTTCCGGCGCATGAAGCCCTCCGTCAAGCAAAACGAGCGTACGTTCGGGGGGACGAGATAATGCACTGAGCGCATCCGAAAGAGCGCGGCGTATCGCAAAAGAAAGCCCGCGAGAATCTATCACGGCGGAAGAAGAAAAAGAAACGGCAAAAGAAAATTCAGCGAGTGTCATCTCCTCTTCCATTTTTGCAAACCATTCCTCTCTTTGTTTTTCGCTCAATTTTTTTGAATCCCGAACGCCCGCGGAAAATTTTTTAAAACGACGGATATCATCCGCGCAAAAACAAGCGACACCGAGTGAAACCGGTCCCGCCAGAGGCCCGCGCCCCGCTTCGTCTATGCCGATAACGTATTCTGCGCCTTTCGGTATTTTCATTTCTTTATCATACACAAACATACGAAAAAATAAAATAAAAGGCATATCGCCCATGAAACAGTATGCCTATACAAAAAAGAAAGCCGTTCCGGAAACACCGGAGCGGCTTTTGTTGCTTTTAGCGATACGGATAACCGCCGTTATCGTAATAACCTCCGCCGTAAGACGGATAAGAATAATTATGACGTGGGCGAGGGTAATGATACATCGGCGGAGGATTATAGTAGACGGGCGGAGGTTGGTAATACACGGGAGGAGGACTGTAATAAGGATACGGGGAATAATAGTAATTCGGAAGGCTTGTCGCCCCGCCG
>JBAYGK010000080.1:0-7000 GCA_041666665.1 Minisyncoccota bacterium | reverse complement strand
TTCTTTTTATCTTTATGTGCTCCGCCACCGCGTATTCTTTCTCTCCCTTCTTCCGGCAAACGCGGTTTTTGTCTTTCCTCTTCGGAATGTATCTTTTCTTTTTTCATGGGAACCTCCGCTCTCCGAGAATAGACTCATATTATCAGAAAAACCTTGCCTTGTCAATGCCTATTGACAATTATTTTGTTTATAGTATACTTACGACAGGGTGGTTCATCCCTGAATGTTAAACGTAACCCGAAGGAGGGTTTGTCATGACAATAGTAGCAACTATAGCAATTGCAATATTCGCAGGCACCGTATTGTTCGGACTGTTGGTAGCAAAGAAAGTTTTTTCGGAAAAAGTGAAAAAAGAAGACAAGGAATAATCTCACAAAAAAACCATGCTCGTACTCCTATTGGGGTACGAGCCGCTTTTTTCAGAACTTGACTTTTTTTTAATTTGTACTATACTATATACGGAGGTTCATATTTCTTGAACATCATACAAAGGGGGAATCGGTATGTGGTTAGGCATGTATATATTGCATTTTTACATTCTTGTGGCAATCGCCGCGGTATTATCTTTAGCCTTTTACGGTCTGAAATATCTTTTTGACGAATATGTGGAAAAAAAAGCGTTGGAAGCTGTTGCAAAAAAAGATGAAGAAGCCGCAAAAGAGAAAGAATAAGCATAATTCGGCTCGTGCTCCCATTGCGGAGTGCGAGCCGTTTTCTCTTTACTTATCGGAAAAACACCATATAATCGTCTGTATGAATATACTCGCCATTGAAACATCGTGCGATGAAACCGCAATAAGCATTATCAAGACAAACGAAAGTCCGGAGAAAAATACGGCAACGATTCTTTCCAATGTCGTCATCTCGCAAATAGAAATCCATAAACCCTATGGCGGCGTCTTCCCCACGCTCGCCAAAAGAGAACATGCGAAAAATCTTGTTCCCGTACTCAAGCAGGCTCTGCAAAAATCACGGATGTTGAAACCGAAAACCGCGACAAAAATAACGGATAAGACGAGAGAAAAACTCGCTGAAATTCTTTCGCGCGAGCCGGAATTGCTTTCGGCTCTTTTGGAGTTCTTGCCGGAAACACGGACACCAAAAATTGACGCCATCGCTTTTACGCAGGGTCCGGGTCTTCCGCCCGCGCTCTGGGTCGGGCTTAATTTCGCGCGCGCGCTCTCTCTCTGCTGGCAAAAACCGCTCATCCCCGTCAATCATATGGAGGGGCATCTTTTCTCTTCTCTGGTGAACGGAAAAGAAAACGTTAAACAAAAAATAACGATGCCGAATCTACCGACGCTGGCGCTTCTCATATCCGGCGGGCATACCGAAATCGTCCTCATGAAAGATATTTTCAAATACAAAGCGGTCGGAAGCACGCGGGACGATGCCGTCGGCGAAGCGTTTGATAAGGCGGCGAGAATTCTCGGACTTCCCTATCCGGGCGGGCCGGAAATTTCCGCGCGGGCTGCGCGTTTTCGCGAAGGCAAAAAAAACGCAAGCGGGCAATACCGACTTCCGCGCCCGATGCTTCATTCCGACGATTTTGATTTTTCTTTTTCCGGTATCAAAACGGCAGTGCTCTACATGGTGCAAAAAATACCGGAGATGACCGAGGATATCCGCGAAGAAATTTGTTATGAATTTGAGGAAGCGGTCGCGGAAACGCTTATTTCCAAAACCATGCGAGCGGCGGAAAAATACGTTCCCAAAACCGTGCTTATGGGCGGGGGCGTTTCGGCAAATTCATATCTTCAGCAAATTTTCAAAAAAACGTTCCAAGAAAATTTCCCCGATGCTGATATTTCCATACCTGAAAAAAATTGCTCCACCGACAACGCCCTCATGATCGCCATCGCCGGATATTTGCGCGCGCTCCATGACCCGAAGAGCATCCTTCCTCCCGATTCCGCAAAGATACAAGCCCTGCAAGCAGGCGGAAATTTGTCGCTTTAAAAAAGAGAATTCGCTATTTATGTTGCATGTATGTTTTTTCTTTTATCATTTGATATAATGGACTCATGAAAAACGATACGATTCCCTTTATTTTTTTTGGAACGCCCGATTTTGCGGTCGGGGTTTTGAACGAAATGGAAAAGAACGGCTTTCTTCCCTCTCTGGTCGTTACCGCCCCCGACAAACCGCGCGGAAGAAAACTCGTTATCACCCCGCCGCCGGCGAAGGTGTGGGCGGAGAAACGCGGAATCCCCGTTTTTCAACCTGCGAAGCCGGACGAAAGCGCCGTTTCAAAACTCAAGGCGGGAAACCCGAAACTTTTTATCGTCGCGGCCTATGGAAAAATCATTCCGAAAAGCATTTTGGAAATTCCGGAATCGGGGATACTCAATGTGCATCCGTCGCTCTTGCCGAAGTTGCGCGGAGCGGCGCCGATACAAACCTCCATTCTTACCGAAGATAAAACGGGAGTAACGATAATGCGCATTGACGAAGAGATGGATCACGGTCCAATCGTTGCGCAAGAAGAATTTTCAGGACTCCCGTGGCCGCCGAGGGCAAGCGAGCTCCAAAACGCTCTCGCAAAAATCGGGGGGCGCATGCTTTCCGAAATCCTTCCGAAATATATCCGCGGAGAAATCACGGCGATTCCGCAAGAACACGAGAAAGCGACCTACACGAAAAAACTGCAAAAAGAAGACGGCCTTCTTGACCTCTCGGATGATGCCGAAAAAAACTTTCGCAAAATACGGGCGTTTGATGCGTGGCCGCGCGCTTATTTTTTCCGCGAATCGCGCGGAAAAAAAATTCGGGTCATCGTAACGGACGCCGAAATTAACGACAAAAAACTCGTTATAAAAAAAGTTTTACCGGAGGGGCAAAACGAAATGGATTATGCGGAGTTTCTCCGGCGATTTCCTTCGGACGTTTCCGGGAAATAAAAAACGACTCGCGAATCGCATCTTCGCGAAAGATTTAATCGCCGCCGATAACGGCATTTTCCTTTTTTTGCGCCATGGAAGAATCCGCGATATTTTCTTCCGCGCCTCCGCGCAGGGCACGATATCTGCCCACCGATGTCAGTTCCGCTTGATAGCGTTCCGTTTCTTCAATAAAAGAATTTATGAACACGAGTATCATCCCCGTGCAAAAAAGGCTTGCTGAAGAAAAAATAAGCCAATAAACCGCCTCTCGCGGTGGAAGTTTTTGAAAAAGCGGACGAACAAATCCGCGGAAATCATTCTTTTGCCCCCGCGAAACAAACCCGGACGAAAGCGACGCGGAATCAGATCCGCCGCTTTCAAAGACAACGCCGTCGGCATCTTTATTTATTTCCTCTTGATTCATCGGAAACGTTTGCGTTTAACCGCGCGAGCGGAGTATTTTTTTGATGCGGGAAGCTCCTCTTTTTTCTTTGTCGGATTTTTTATTTTTCAGAGAAGAGCACTCTCTCTCTGCTTTGGCTTTCATCTCGTCAATGGCCGCATACAAATCCTCTTTTTTTGCCTCCGCATAAAACTGCCCTCCGGTCGCCGTATCGGATAAATTAATTTCCGCGCGGAAAATATTTCCGGACTTATGATGTCCGGACGTCATTCCGATTTCAATCGCGGCTAAAACCGTGTCGCTGTTCGGGCGAAAAAACTTTTCCAAAGACGGAATCTTTTTCTCAATATACTCCCTGATGGCGGGAGTCATCTCAAGATTGGTTGTTTTTATGCTTATTTTCATGTTTTCATTATACCAAAACGCGAGTAAAAAGAAAAATGAGAATGCCCTTGCCAAATGAGCGATTATATGATATAAATAAGTGTAGAGTTCTTTACAATTTTTTAACGTCTATTTCAAGAAAACCCGAAAGGAGGGTTGCCATGAATGCTCTAAAAAGAGGTTTGCGGCAGAGAACATATTTTTATGTTCAGCCCGCCGACCAGAAAACCAAAAATTTGATGCAAATTGCGCTTCCGGAAAATCCGGTAACGCGCTCTCCGCAAAAAGCGATTGGAACGCCAATCTCTTCTCCGCATCCCCTCTATCTTGTCATATGTTTGAAAAATTTTTTTCATTTCCTAAAAATGAGGGACATGAAGAAAGCAAGGGTGCGGTGGTTCAATATCAAACAAAGAAAACCTAAATTCCACAAAGGAGATACTGTATGTCAGAAAATAGACCCGTATGCAAAAAATGCAACGATAGCGGTTTTGTGCTCGTTCCACGCGGAGCAGGCAAAGACAAAGTCCCATGCCCTGCGTGTCGTCCTCTTGACGTTCGCGCATTGGAAAAACACACCGCAACTCCAAGCGGCGAAAAGATCGTTACCGTAAGCAGGCATTCTGCGCCGAAGAAAGAATGATCGTCCGAAAAAAGACGTTCCAAACAAGGTCCCCGAGACATATTCTCGGGGACTTATTTTTTGCGCAAAAAAACTTAAGAAAGAATAATCCGCGCATCCAAAACCCGCGCTCCTTCGCCAGTCTTGAACAGCTTGAGAGGATTAATGTCTATTTCTGAAATTTCAGGGAAATCCGAAACGATGGCAGAGAGCCGCCCGAGCATTTGAACGAGAGCCGTTATGTCCGACGGTTCCTGTCCGCGAACGCCGTCAAATATCTTCCGCGCCTTGAGAGAATCTACCATTCTTTTCGCGTCATATTCGGTTATCGGAGCCAGTCCGAAGGCGACATCCTTGAGCACTTCAACATATATGCCGCCGATGCCGACCATCACTATTCCCCCCAAAGAACGGTCACGTTTGCCTCCGAGAATTATTTCCAAACCGCCCGCACTCACCATTTCTTCCAAAAGAATTCCTTCAATTTTCGCATCCGGTTTTTTTGCGCCGACATCCGCCATCATACGGTCGTATTCCTCTCCCGCGTGCGAAGGATCAATATTGAGCCGCACGCCGCCCGCATCGCTCTTGTGCAAGATATCGGGCGATACGATTTTCATGACAAACGGTTTTCCGAATTCCGCCGCCGCCGCAATCGCCGCCGCGCGGTCTTTCGCAAACTTCATCCGAATCACGGGGAAACCGTACGCGGAAAATACCGAGGTTGCCTCTTCTTCTGTCAGCGCCCGATTTCCGTTTTCGCGCGCGCGAGAAAGTATCCTCTTCACCGCTTCTTTGTCCGCGCCGCCGAAAGAAAAATCTTTGGGTTCTTCGCGCCGAAGATATTCGCCGTACAAAGCAAACTTCGCCGCCGCGGCCGCGGCTTCTTCCGGATATTCAATGGTCGTCACTTGCGCATCGCGCAAAAGAGAAACGCCCCGCAGAACGGAAGTTCCTCCCATAAAACAGGCGACTATCGGTTTTTGCGTTTGCGTTTTCGTTTTGATTATGGCTTGCGCGGTTTTCTCCACTTCCGTCATGGTCTGATGAGTCAGAATGGCGAGGATTATATCTATATCGGGATCCGCCGCAAGAATTTCAAGGGCTTTTTCATAGCGTACAGCATCCGCGTCCCCGACGACATCAACGGGATTATGCACATTGGCCGCTTTTGGAAGAAAAGCCGCGAGCGCCGATTTTGTGTTTTGGGAAAGTTCATTGACCGCCAAACCGCGCAAAGACGCTTCGTCGGTTGCAAGAACGCCGGGTCCCCCCGCATTGCTGACGATTCCGAGCCGGTTTCCTCTTGAGACGGGGTTGCACGAAAACATCTTTATGCAGTCAAAAAGCTCCGACACTTTATCCGCACGGATAATGCCCGCCTGCGCGAAAAACGCTCCGTACAGGGCATCTTCCCCCGCGAGCGCACCGGTATGCGAAGCGCTGGCGGAAGCGCCAATGTTGGTTCTTCCCGCCTTAAGCGCGATAACCGGTTTCGCTTTTCCTTCCCTTCGCGCTTTCGCAATCACCTCAATGATTTCGTGAGGATGAGTCAGGTCTTCCACATACAGAGCGATGATCCGAGTTTCGGGATCGTCAAAAAGAAAACGAATCATCTCCAATTCATCAACCTGCGCCTTGTTTCCCACGCTTGCGAATTTTGAAAAACCGACTCCCAGTTTTTCCGCGTAATCAAGAACCGCCACGCATAACGCTCCGCTCTGAGAGAAAAAACCGACGGAGCCCGTCTTCGGCATGATGCTCGCAAAAGAAGCGTTCATGTTTATGGACGGATTTATCACGCCCAAGCAGTTCGGACCAATCAGAGTTATGTTGTGCTCGTTGCACACGCGCGCGAGTTCGCGTTCAAGTTCCGCTTCGCCAATCTCTTTGTATCCCGCGGTTATGACGATGGCCGCCTTTACTCCGATCTTTGCCGCCTCAATCATGGCGATTTTAACGTCGGCCGGATGAACGGTAAATACGGCGAGGTCAATCTGCTTTCCGACGGCGGACAAATTCGGATAACATTTGTGTTCAAGAATGGAATCCGCTTTCGGGTTTATCGGAAATATGTCGCCCCGATACCCCTCCACAATAAGATTTTTCAAAACCCCGTATCCGACATGCGTTTCGCGTCGCGACGCGCCGACAATGGCGATTGATTTCGGATTAAAAATTGCATCAAAATTCATGAGTTTATAATACCATAAAACGAGTATAAGGGGCTAGTATCCCCCTTCGCTAAAGGCTACGGCAAGACAAGTAAGGAAAAGGAGCGACAATATTGATATAAAAAAAATATCGTGTATCATACAAGCAGAATGGTTATTTTATCAAACAAAGAAGAAGGTCTGAAATGAAGAAAATAGCGGAACAATTCTTGAAAGGATACCGATTGGCATATGATAATCTTGTTTGGGGCGCCACTCTGCCTGTGGAAAAAAGAACGTTTGAAGAGTATGCCGAGCGAATGGAATGGCAAAACCCGAAAACAATCGGTCTTGACGGTTTTTCCCGTACCGGCGGTTGGATTTGCCTCATTTTGCATTTTTCTTTGGCGCTACGCATGCACAAAGCAACCAACCGAATGCTTAAAGATAAAGCTGAAAGAGGTCTGTGAAAATTTTAGCGACGAAAATGCCGACCGGTTGGTCGGCATTTTTTTATTTTCCGTAATCTTTAATCGGTAATCGTTAATCTCTTTTG
>JBAYGK010000079.1:0-7020 GCA_041666665.1 Minisyncoccota bacterium | reverse complement strand
CTGCTCGCGCATGCGGGAGAACATTGGGCGAAAAAGCGCATTGTTGCGTACACCCATATCGTGAATATCGGCGCAAGGAAGCTTCTTCAAAAATTCGGTTTTATCTTTGAAAATACGGAGTGCGGGGAAATGACGTGGATCTATACGGTCCCATAAAACCCCGAAAAAACCGGCCCCATGCGTTCACGCATGGGGCTTTTTTCTTTTGCCGAAACCCCGGAGTGGCGCTTGTAAACAAAAAAACGTATAATGGTATCCATACGGATTATCTATAAGATTAATAACTTTTTTATGAATTCATTGGAAAATGCGGGATTCAACATTCCCGATACAAAGAAAGAAGAAGCGCAAAGAGATTCGCTTACCACACTGGTAAATTCGCTTTTGAAAGATTTTCCTCCCGCCGGCTGTCCGGATGAGGAACTGCGGAAAGGGGAGAGCGTTCTTGACGCCAAAATGGCGGAAAAGAGCCGCGAAGAGTTGCTCGGTTTGGCGATGGATATACGACAGCGCTTGGAAGAACCGAGAAGCGGTTTTGCGGATGAAGCCGCTTATACGAGATTTGCCACGGTATACGGGGCGGCCTGCATGGAACTTGAAAAACGAGATGAAAAAGAATAATTATTAGATATAAACATTTTTTTATGGACGGATTTTTTACTTTTCTTTTGGTTGTTTTTGTTTTCCTTGTTGTAAGCTTGAAACAAATCAATCAATACGAGCGCGGAGTGAAATTTACGATGGGCCGATACGTCGGCATTATGGATCCCGGATGGAGAATCGTTGTTCCGATATTCCAAACGTACCGGAACGTGGATATGCGCGTGAAGGCGGTTGATATTGCGGATCAAAAAGCGATTACGCGCGATAATGTTTCCGTAACGGTAAATGCGGTTTTGTATTACAAAGTGACGGGTCCGGAAAAGGCGATTATTGAAGTGGAGAATTTTTATTACGCCATTTCCCAATATGCGCAAACCACGATGAGAAACATCGTCGGAGAGGTAACGCTGGACGAACTTCTTTCCAGCCGCGAGAAAATCGCCGATCGGATCAAAGAAATCATTGAAAAAGAATCCGATGCGTGGGGGCTTCGCGTGAACAATGTTGAACTGAAAGATATTTTTCTCGCCGAATCCATGGAGCGCACGATTGCGAAACAAGCCGAAGCGGAAAGAGAGAAACGCGCGGTCATCATCAATTCCGAAGGGGAACTCGCCGCTTCTCAAAACATGGCGCAGGCCGCGGCAACCTTAAGCGCCGTTCCCGGCGCGATGCATCTGCGAACGCTCCAATCCATCAACGATATTTCTTCCGACCAATCAAACACCGTGGTATTTACCGTTCCGCTTGAAATACTGAAAGCGTTTACGGGATTCAAAAGTATGAAGGAATAATATAAAGGCAAGATAAAAAACAGCGTTCAAGAGGACGTTGTTTTTTTGCGTGTAAAATAATTTCTAATTCCCAATATCCAATTTCTAATTGTTGGAAATTGGATATTGGGAATTAGAAATTTTTGATATAAGGTTTCCTTTAATGATTAGATCCGAAGCATTGGTTGCCGCGAGTTCTTCCTCGTACATTTTTTGGCAATCGGACAGAGGGAGCGTCGTTTGTTCCGGCATTTTGAGACACTCTCCGTTTTCAAACGTTCCGGTTTCATTAAAATTTTTGTAGGCCAACGTTTCCTCAAGTATCGCCGTTATCGCGCGCGAGTAGGCGTTGCGTATGGTAACGCGATGGCTTTTTCCCACAAGGTCTTGCCCGAAAAGAGTTGCCGTTGGCGTAACGCCGAGAAGATTTGCCACGGTCGGATAAAAATCCAGATGGCTTCCCGGCAAATGATATGTTTTTTTCGGCAGGGAAGAATTGAGAATAATGAGCGGAACATTGCTCGTCCGAAGTTCGGCGAATGCTTTGCTTGTGGAAGTTCCCATTGCCTCGCTTATGCCTCCCAAATTGCCGTGGTCGCCGTATATCGCGATAAGAGAATTTTTATATGTGTCGTTTGTTTTTAACGCGGCGATAAAGTCGCCGATTGCCATATCGGTATAATGAATGCTCTGCAAATAATTTTTCTGGGTTTCGCTGTAGGGCGCATTTTCGGGAATACGGAGCGTTTTCCATTTTTCGGGAACGACAAAGGGCGTGTGGGATGAAAGGGTTATAAATGTCGCCAAATACGGAGAGGCAAATTCGCTCATTTTGGGCTGTGATTGCGTGAAAAATTCCCCGTCGCTCATGTACTCAAATCCGGAACCTTTCGGAATGTCGTAATCGGCCTTGCTGTACGTTTTTTCATAACCGAGTCCGGGATAGATATTGGAGCGGTTCCAAAATGTCGGAACATCGGCATGCAGAGAATACGTATGGTAGCCGTTTTGTTTGAGAAGAGAGGGAAGCGCGTTGTATGTATTGTGCGCGAAATCAATGAATGCGACGGTGTTCGGAAGAGAATACAACGAGTTCATCGTGACGAATTCCGCGTCGGCGGTATTTCCCGGGCCGACCTGCGTGTAATAATTGTCAAAATACAATCCCTCCTTCGCCAGTTTGTTCAAATTCGGCGTTATTTCTTCACTGTCTATTTTTTGGAAGAGTACCGCGTTCTCAAGCGATTCAACCTGAATGATAATGAGATTTTTTCCTTTCGCCGCGCCGAAATATTTATTTTGCTTCAGGTCGGGTCTGCCTTCTTCCCACACTTCCACCAAAGCGATATCTTCCGGGGTGAGTTTGGTTTTCCTGAAAACATAGCCGATAACATCCCCCGCGTAATAATTGAAAATTCCCGTTCTTTCTATCGCATTGTTCGGAGAATAGACAAAGCTGTTCAGTTCCCGAATGGTTCGCGAGAAGTGTGTAATTTTATTCCAGCCTTTACCGTCGCCGAAAAGAACGATGCCGTAGCTGAAGATTGTCGTAAAAACGAGTATTGCCGCAAGGATGACTTTTTCTTTTTTAAGGGGAGGCGTTCTTTTTGCTATTTTCTTTTCTTCCGCAAAAACCCATGCGAAAATAACAAAAAATTGCAGAAGAAAAATTGCGATAGCCGGAGTGATGAGCACGGAAATGGTGCTTGAAACGGCTCCGGCTTGATTGGCATACTTGAGTGCCGATGCCTGCATGAATCCGCCGAAATATAAAAAGTAAAGATACTGTGAAATGAAAACGGCGGCCACCGCGAGAGAAACGGCGATAAGATATATAAAACGCCCGAATTTTTTGAAAAACATCGCGGGGGCGTATAAAAGCATTCCGAGAGAAAAGGTAATGAATATGAACTGGAAAAGAAAAAAGTTCGGAGACAAATGGACGAAAGAGTTGAACAGGTGGTTTTGCGCGACGAATAAGCCCGCAAGAACAGCCGGCAAACGCAGAATGGAAACATAAGGGAAAACCCGCTTCATTGACTTGAATTATGGCATATTTTGCGGAATTTTTAAAGACCGCATCGGAAGAGAAAACCGGTTGACTATTCCATTGAGAGCGTGTTAGAATCGGGCTGGTTAGGAACCTTGAAACAAAGCCCGCCTCCGCTAAAACTGCGGCGGACGAGGAAGGAGAAGAAAATGCCAACCGTATCAAAAAGAATTACCGACCTGAAAACAGAAAATGCTTTTGTCGTCGGCGTGGAAACCGCCGCATATGAAAAAGAAACCGGAAAAAAGGTAATGAAATTTTACATCGGTCAGCCCGATTTTCCGACACCCGAGAATATTCAACTGGCTAATATTAAAGCCACAACCGGCGGAAAACACGGTTACACGCCTTCGGCGGGTATTCCGGAACTTCGCGAAGCCGTTGCAAAATATCTTTCCAAAACAAGGGGAATACAATACTTTTCGGATGACATTGCCGTCGCGGGCGGAGCAAAACCGTTCATCGGTTATGCGATTCAATGCGTAACGGAATACGGAAAAGGACATGAAATTCTCTGTCCAAACCCCGGCTTTCCGATTTATGAATCATTTTCGTATCTGACCGGAGCGACGCCCGTTCCTCTCATGCTCTACGAAAAAAACAACTTCAATTTTGATATTGACGATCTCGGCAGAAAAATAAATAAAAACACCAGATTGGTTGTTATAAATTCTCCGCATAATCCGACCGGCAGTGTCCTTTCAAAAGAAGAATTGAAAGCCATTGCGGAGATAGTAAAAAAATGGCCGGAAGCGTGGACGTTCTCCGATGAAGTGTATTCGCGGATTACGAACGGCAACGAATTCCACAGCATCGCATCGGAACCCGGCATGCAAGACCGCACCATTGTTTTGGAAGGCGCGTCAAAAACGTATGCGATGACCGGCTGGCGTATCGGCTATGCGGCGAATAAACGGCTCGCAAAACATTTCGGAACGCTTATAACGAACACCGATTCATGCGCAAACCATATGGCCCAATGGGCGACGGTTGAAGCCCTGAACGGCTCGCAGGAAGTGCCCGAAAAAATGGCGCGGATATTCCACGAACGCCGCGATGTGATAGTGGCATTGTTGAACGCAATTCCCGGCGTTACCTGCTTGCTTCCCGGCGGCGCATTCTATGCGTATCCGAACGTAACCGAAGCGTGCAAAATAGTCGGCGCGGCAAACAGCGAAGAATTCCGCAAGAAACTTTTGCGAGAAGCATTCGTTTCCGTAACCGCCGACACGCATTTCGGTCCGCAAGTTCCGAATGACGGTCAACATGTGCGTTTCTCGTTTGCCGCATCAATGGAAGACATTATTGAAGGCATGTACAGAATGAAAGCTTGGATTAAAAGCTATCAGAAGTAAAACAGATCGCCCCGACAGAAATGTCGGGGCGTTTTTTAACAAATGAAAGATTCCTGTATTTTTCTGTGTATGATATAGTGAACTTATTAACAAATAATAATAATCACTATGCACAGCGAAGATAAAGAAAAAGCGTGCTCATGCACCCATTGTTTTAGTGGCGGAGTCGGCGAAAAAGTCCCGTCTTATAAATTAAAAACATACCAGAAAGAAGATTTCAAAGATATTGGCCTTGATGAATATCGGGGAAAATGGCTCGTGCTTTTCTTCTACCCTGCTGACTTCACTTTTATCTGTCCGACAGAATTGGAAGAAATGGCGGGGAAGTACGAAGAATTCAAAAAGATTGGAGCCGAGATAGTTTCAGTAAGTACCGATACCGTATTCACGCACAAGGCATGGCATGATACTTCCGAAGCGATAAAGAAAATCACTTTCCCGATGGCATCCGACAAAGACGGCGAACTTTCCAGAATGTTCGGAACGTACATTTATGACGGGGGCGACGCGGGGCTTTCACTGCGCGGAACTTTCATTATTGATCCGGAAGGAATTATTCGTTCGGTGGAAATAAATGATAATAGTATCGGCCGAAGCGCAAAAGAATTGTACCGAAAATTGCAGGCGGCGAAATACGTTCATGATCACGGAGGAAAACAGGTTTGTCCCGCCGGTTGGGAACCGGGCGACGAAACGCTTACCCCGGGAATTGATCTTGTTGGAAAGATTTAAAAAAAGAAAAACCGTACGACCAAAAAAGTCTGCAGTTTTTTTGAAATTCGCATAACCGCCAATCTCCACATACGCGAAGATTGGCGGTTATGCCTTTTTGCTTCAAAATATTTTCTTTTTTGGTATAATGGAACGACTATGCAAGGCAGTTTATTTGAAATCGGCGTTGCGCCGAAAAAAGATTTTTATCTGTTTTTTGACACGGAAACCACCGGTCTTCCGAGGAGTTGGAATGCACCCATGGAGGAGGTGGACAATTGGCCGCGAATGGTTCAGCTTGCATGGATCATGTTCAACGAAGACGGCGCGCAAACGGGGGAGGGAAACGACATCATACGACCGGACGGTTTTGTCATACCGCCGGATGCTTCCCGTGTACACGGCATTACGACCGAACGCGCCATGAAAGAGGGGATTCCCGTCAAGCAAGCGCTTCAAACTTTCCGCGACAAAATAGGGGAGTCCGCATATCTTGTGGCGCACAACATTGATTTTGACGAAAAGATAATCGGAGCGGAGTTCATCCGCGCGGAAATTTCGCATGAGTTCTCAAAGAAAAAGAAAATTTGCACCATGAAAAGCACGGTCAACTTCTGCGCTATTCCGTCGCAAAGAGGGTATAAATGGCCGCAACTTTCCGAGCTTCACCGCAAGCTTTTCGGTACGGCGTTTGAGGACGCCCACGATGCCCATGCGGATATCGCCGCCACCGCAAAATGCTTTTGGGAACTCAAAAAGAGGGGAGTTTTATAGCTTATTCACTTGGACGTCCGACGTCCAAGTGAATATACACAAAAAAAGAGGAGTGCGGATTCCGCTTCCTCTTCTATTTTGTTTTCATCCGCGCTTCAACGACATCGCCTATGAAAACTTTGTTGGGCAAATTTTCTTCTTCGCCGTTGATTTTTACCGATACCGAATCAAAATGTTTGGATTTTATCAAACCATGAAGCAATTCATCAATACTGACGCCGTGCCGATAATCATCGCCGATTTTAATTTCAACAGTCACGACCGTGTCGTGTGAATGTGATACTGTTTCAGACATACTCAATTCTCCTTCTTTTGTTATTGTTGATGAACAAACCCTGCTGTTATTATATACCATTTTTTCGTGATTGTCAATGATTAAGAAAAAATGGAAGCAACGAATATCGTTGCTTCCATTTATGTCGCTTATTGTTCTTTTTTGAATAATGATATCACATCGCCACCGCTTACGATTCTGTAATCGCGTTTCGCCTTTTTTCCGTTAATTTCTATTCGGGAGTACTCGCCGTACGATGCATTAAATTTCTGCAGTAATGCGGAAATGGTTTCCGGCCCGTGTGTTCTTCCCACGGTGATGATTGAGGTCGGTTCTTTCATTTGCGCTTTCCTTTTTTCGGGTCTGTGTTTATTATATACGTTTTTTTGCATATTGTCAACATCACGTTTTTGTGATAGAGTAAACTCTCATGAAGTTTTCAAAAATAAACGATGTATTGGCGGGCGAACCGAAATACCG
>JBAYGK010000078.1:0-7045 GCA_041666665.1 Minisyncoccota bacterium | reverse complement strand
CGTAAAGGTAAACGCCCGCGTTACCGCCATTAACGGATATTCCGCGCATCGCGACACGAACGGATTGTTTGATTTTGTAGAGGCGATGAAAAACGATCTCCAAAAGATATTCGTCGTTATGGGCGAAACGAAAGCCTCGTCTTTTCTCGCTCAAAGAATTCACGATTATCTCGGACTGAAAGCGTTTGTTCCCAAAAAAGGGGAGAGTGTGGAATTGGAGTTTTAAAATAAATATAGAAACATACGTCCGCCAGATGGCGGAGGATACGAATGATACGAATAAATACAAATACGGACGAATGAAAATCCGCCTTTTATCGTCGTTAAGCTAAAAACTAATCGCTAAAAACTAAAAACTCGTATATGAAACAAGGAAAACATTCGTTTAATAAAATAAAATTGTGCGTTTCCGGATCCGCTGAAACGGGGCATTGCGGGCAAGGTGCTCTTCAAGTGTCCGAACAGCTCGGACGCGAGATTGCCCGCCACGGAGCCGTTCTTGTAACGGGGGCAACCACGGGCTTTCCTTTGTGGGCGGCGATGGGGGCGAAAGAGGAGGGGGGACTTTGCATCGGAATTTCTCCGGCATCAAGCGAAAAAGAACATACCGAATCATACCGCTTGCCCCTTGATTACATGGACGTCATCGTGTATACGGGATTCGGCTATTCGGGAAGAAATCTTCTTCTTACCCGTTCTTCGGATGCGGTATTCGTCGGATGCGGAAGAATCGGCACGATAAACGAGTTCACGGTCGCTTATGAAGACGGGAAACCGGTCGGCGTGCTTGAAGGGGGCTGGATGACGGACGAAATGATAAAATTCATCATGAATGAGAGTCATCGTACGAACAAAAATATCGTTTTTGATTCCGACCCGAAACGTTTGGTGGAAAAAGTTATTGACATGGTACAGAAGAACAAAAAAGAAAATATCGTGTATAATAATGACATGCACCGCGCTTTTCCAAATCAAGAAATTCTCTGATTGAGGGAAGCTCGCGATGTTCGCCGGATATTAGCATATTCTTTAAATCCTTTTTATTTATATGAACAAAGACCACCATCGTTTTAATACCCAAAGAGGAAGCGTGGACATGCCGCTCATAATCAGTTTTTTTGCGCTTTTCTTGTCCATCGGCGCCGCTTTCATTTATTTCTCTTTATTCGGAGGATCCCGCCCGGTCAATTCCGTTGTTCTCTTTCAAGAGATTTTTGATTCCGCTTCCGCCGTAAAAACGTATTCCGCTCATGTTCGGTTACAGCCCGAGGGAGCGGCGCCGACGATGCCGATGCTTGAAGGGGATACTTTCTTTGATATTTCGGGTTCTCAAATGAGCGCGACCTTTGATGTTCCCGTTTCCGCGGAAAAGGGATCGGAAAAAATTTCCGCAAGGACGGTTCTTTCGGGCGGAAACACTTTTATGATGATGAATGCGATGGAAGGAAACGCCGCTCTTCCCGACGAGTGGATTCTCGTCAATCCGAAAACGGGCATTCCGAAAGAATTGCAACAGCTGGAAAACGCCAACGCCCTTTTTGATGTTCTTGAGATTTTCAGAAAAGGAAAACACTATGTGATCATGGACGGCGAAATTGAAAGAGAAAAAACGGGAGGAACAAATACCGTTCGTCTTGCGCTTCGCGCCAATCCGGCGACAACATTCCCGCCGGAAATGTCGGAGAAATTCGTATCAATCCTCCGCGACGGACGAATAAATGTTTTGGCGAATCAAGAAGACGGCGAATTGAAAGAAATACAATATTCATTGAACAAATATACGATAACCGTCAGTATAACGGGACTGAATAAGCCCTCCGACATTTCGGCCCCCGAAACGCCCATTTCTCTACTGCAATGGAAAGAAAAAAGTTTAGCGCTGGCGATTCGCAAGGGGTCGGTTACAGAGGTGCTTATCGGATCATACGGAAATATTAAAAAAGAATATCTGGAAGGGGTGCGTTCTTCGGTGCAGAAGGCGACCGGAGTAAAGGTGACAATCATGGGAGGAGGCGCTCCTCTCGGCGAAAAAGCTCCATTGTACGATTCGGCGCGCCGGCAGTTTGATGCCGATGTTCTGTTCAAAAGCATTGAAGCGGCCTCCGCGAAATACGGAGAGGCGAATCGTTTTATTTATGTGCTTGATGTTCCTTTGTATTCTTCGTCCGATTCGGACCGAAAATCAATATGGTACGCTGAAAAAAAAGGAGGAAACGCGTCTCTTATTTCCGTGTACGATCTGCAAAAAAAGTCGGATACCGCGACAACAACTCCGGCCGCCTTATCTCTCGTCATCAGCCGTCTTCAAAAAATCTCCCTGCACACCCTCGGTACGAGCGTGGCATTCTCTCTTTCGCCTTCTTCCGACGACAAAAAATGCGTCATGTATCCGGCCGCCACCTTGGCGGAGCTTGACGCGCAAGGAAACGGATATTGCATCCCCGAGAAAAACTTCGTCAGCAGGGTATTTAAGAAATAAGAAAACGCTTCGCCGTTCGCAAAAACAACGCTTCCGCGGTGCGAGGGCGTTGTTTTTTTGTCCGATGCCGATTTTCACGGCAGGAAGCCCGTGATTTTCCACAGCCTTCTTTTGCGATTTTTATCGCAAAACCTGTTATGATAAAGTCATATGAACCCGACACGATTTAATCCGCCGCCATGGTGTTTCAAGTTGTTTGCGCTCGCGCTTCTTTTCGGATTTTCCGCATACGAATTTTGGATTGGTTTTGAGTTTGGAAAAACAAGCGCTGAAACCTCTTTTCATAAGCGTCAGGCATCGTCCGCGCTGATTCGCGCGACAGAAAAGGAAAAGTCTGTTCCTCTTTCCGAAAAGGCGACAAGAACGCAAACAGAAATACCGAAATACGAAAAAAAATCCGGTTGGTCCGTTTTTTCGCATAACAGATGCAGTCCTTTTCAGGTGCAATACCCGCCCGAATGGACGGTATATCCGGGGATTGATATTGTACGGCGGGAGTTTATGGTTTTTGATGTAAACAAAGCGACAGGGGGCGATATCACCATTAAAGTTTTTCACAATGACGAGAATCTTTCGGCGGAAGAATGGTCGGAAAAACAAATTGCGCGCGAATCGGCAAAACAGCCAAGTCAGCCAAAATTGACAATAATCAATGAGCCGTATCACACCATAAACGGCATAAAAACAATCAGGCGTTTTGTTTATGAATACGGCGGACTGGAACTTATCAACAATACTCGCATTGAAATTGTTTTTACAAAAGACCGGTACGCATATCTGATAATCGGCGCAATAGAAATGAGCGAGAATGAATTTTTTGATATTATTGAAACATTGGTAGTGGGACATGAGAAAGATTTTCCTCTTTACGAGCAAATGAAAAATCAGCCTCCGTTCAAAGACAAAATCATTTGTCCCGCCGTGTGTCCGCCATATGAGACATGGGATATGGATTGGTGCACGGGGAAAATATATGACGAAGCAACGCTTAATTCATGCCCCTGCCGTTCATCTTGAGCGATAACGCATATTTATGACTTCCATACAATTCAATCAAATAACATGGTATTCCAAACTGATTGCCGTCATGATTTTTTTTGCGCTTCCCGCGTGGTCATATTGGCTCGGGTTTGAGTACGGAAAAGCGACATCGGAAACGGAAATATTTATCCGTACGGCGTCATCTTCCGTTCCGTCGGTTTTGAGCGCCGAAGTAAAAATACCGGAATATAAACGAATATCGGGTTGGTCCGTGTTCTCCCATCGGCTTATTCCTTTTCAAATACAATATCCGCCCGAATGGGAGATACACCCGATCCTTAATGATCCTGAAGACATGGCCCCGTTTTTCGGCGCAAGTTCTTTTGACTTTGTGAAGGTCGGAACAAGTCAGGTAATCAGCATTGCTTTTTTCCAAAACACAAAAAATCTTTCGGCGGAAGAATTGTCGGACGGTTTTATCCGGCGCGAATTCGCGCGACAGGTCGGTCAACAAAAATTCACCGTAACCAACAAGCCGTATCATATCATAAACGGCATACGGATGATCAGGCGTTCCGACAAAGACCGCAACATAGAGCTCTTTCATAATACCTCCATAGAGCTTATTTTTAAGAATGACCCGTATGTATTTTTTATAATAGCCCGAAAAGAAGTGGATGAAAATTTATTTCTTAAAATATTGCGGACGCTTAAGGTCGGCTCAGAAAAAGATTTCCCTCTTTATGAAGAAATAATGAAAGAAGAGGCGGAGAAGGGGATAAAAGAAGAAGCTTTCGTTTGCCCCGTTTATGCGCCACATGACATGGATTGGTGTTCCGACAAAAATCACAAAAAGTCCGTGCCGACGAAAGATGCGCGCGGGTGTTTGGGAGAGACGTTTTGCAACGCGATATTCGGTCCGGGAGGAGAACAATAAAAATTCCAGCGGGGGGAATAATCAACATGCTCGGCTTTTTTTAATTGATATAAAATTATGAATGGTTTTTTACAGCTGAATTTCGCAAAAAAAATTATTTTAATCGCAGGACTGCTGTTTTTTTTCGGGGCGATCATATGCGCGTTTCTTCTGCTTCCCGAAAAATTTGTCAGTTCTGATTATTCAAGTTTTGACATTGAAAACCGCGGCTCTCCGCCTCATATTGACCAAAAAATAATCGGAATTCGCGCAAAGAACGGGAAGAAAACCGCAATAGTTTCAAATGTGCGCAAGGTGGCGGGTTTTGCCGATTCTGAAATTTTAGAAAAAATCGCGTATATTCCGGAATTTAAAAAAATCATCTTGCTTCAAAAAATGCAAGACGAGGACGCGGGAACTTCCACCCCGGGGGTTTTGTGGGAGTGGGACGGAGAAACGGGAGAACTTCAAAAAATGGCGCTTAATAAATATTATAGCGGTTTCGGCGTGCTCGCGACATCTCCAAATCAAAAATACGCGGCATACATAGATGCGAATGAACGAAAAAGCATTCATCTTTTTGACCTTGTCCGGGATACGGATCGGATATTGGCGACCGTTGGCGACAAGCTGATACTTGCCAACGGAAAACCGTTCCGCGGATTGGGTTGGGTAGACGATAATATCATTGAATATGCCGTGTATGATGCGACGCACCCGTCAACGACAGACCCCGGGATATATCCCAATGCCGGAGCAAGCAGGGTCTTTCTTGAACTTCCTTGCGTTGATTCCGACGGTGGCAATACTATTTCAGTAAAGGGAACTTTGGATGGACCAAAATTAGTAAATGGCGGTTCGCCGATTGATTTTTGCGTTAACGGCGACATCCTTTTGGAGTATTCTTGTTCATGGGAAGGAGGTTTTACTCAAAACAATTTCGGCACGTTTTCCAAATCGGTACCGTGCGAAAATGGTTGTTCGGACGGCATTTGCAGTAAAAAACCGGAGCTTGAACCGCTACCCCCTCCCGCGAGCGCCCCGGCAACGACAATAGATCCGAAAGAAAATATATATGGCACAACTCTTTTTGTGAGATCCGTGAGATCAGCCGGGAAAAGTCCTCCCGACAGTAATTTTCAGCAACGTGATTTTTACCAAGTTGAGTTTGAGTGGTCTCCGGCGGCTCCGTGGGGAGCGACCTTGGCGGTATGGAGTGATTCGTGCAGGTCAAACGATTTGATGTGGAGCTGGGGTATAACCAGACAAGGAAACAACTGGGAAAACAATTTATTCAGGCAGGGCACGAAGGTTTGCGCTCAAATAGTGGATTATTACGGCGGAGTATCGCATTCAAATCCCGTTATCATCACCGCCTTTCCATGGAACGCGATCGCATTTTCTGCGCCATTTCCCGTTTCGTGGAAAAATGAAATACGGTATTCTTTAAGCGGCGTTGCCATTGGAGACATGTATGCGCCCGCGCACTTGTTCCAAACACGGGAGAATGATTATCGCGAGGGTGAAAAAATTCATGCGCTGGTATTGTCGTTTAATATCAGTGTTCCTTTGCTTCCCAATACGGATCATTTTTGTCCAAAAATAAATCTCAAAAGAATAATTAACGAAAAAGGTGATTTCGTTTTACCCAATTCAAAACAATTTTTTTCCCCAAAAAAGGGACTCGGAGGGAATCTCTCTGAAAGTCCCTGTTACCGGCAGGATGCGGAGTATGAAGATCAAAAACTCATTTTTGTCGTTCCGCCATCGGAAAAAGATTTTATGTTCTTCGTCGGCGACGAACAGGGAACTGTTTTTACCGTCTTTGCGGGAGATGACGGCGACATCGGCGTAAAGAGAGAATGCAAAAACGAAGAATGCGCAGAATCCACTACTCAAGAAAAAAATAAAAAGATGAACGCAACCAGTACCGCAGATTCGTATAAATTGGACCCGGCATACCAAGGAAAAGGTCCCGGCGTGCCATTTTCGGACGGAATGATGGTTTGATAAAAATCACGGTAACATTTGAGCACGCGCATGAATTGACTTGTAATCCGTCTGGAAAAACTCCCCGATTTTGCAATCGGGGAGTTTTTATTTTTTTTTATTTATGCCGCGGCTTCAATGATCTTGGCGAATACTTCCGGTTTGAATTCGGCGAGTTCGGCGAGCATCTTTCGGTTGAGGAGGATGTTCTTTTTCTTGAGAGCCCCCATCAGTTTGCTGTAAGAGGGGAGGGTCTTGTTTTCCAAAGCTCTGATTCCCGCGTTTATTTTCACATTCCACAAACGGCGGTAATCTCCTTTTTTGTCGCGTCGGTGCGCGAAGGCGTGAGATCCGGCATGAACAATCGCCTCGTACGCTTGTATTTCTTTTGTACTGCGACCGAAACGGTATCCTTTGGTTTGGGCGAGGATATTCTTGCGCGTTTTGTTGGCAGTGGTGCCTCTTTTAACTCTGGTCATGATATTATATGTGTACCGGATTTTCCGGACTGGTTATTTGGTTTTTGTTAAAAATCTGCTTTTTGTTTTATTGGTCATATTGAAAGCAACGGCTTTTCTTTTGCTCAATTGTTTGACTCTTTGTTTGCGCGAATTGAAGTGATTAAGACCGCCGGTGCGACCCAAAACCTTTCCGTTCCTCGTAACTCGCAATCTCTTTGT
>JBAYGK010000077.1:0-7179 GCA_041666665.1 Minisyncoccota bacterium | reverse complement strand
GAGCCATTCTTCCAAATGGTCTTTAAAAACCTCGTTTCTTGCTTCCATAGTCATATACGACTACGGTAACCGATTTATGGACTATCCGTGAATTTTCAGTAACATTTTCTTTGGCCTATAACGCGTGTTTGTCAAATTCAATTTTTTATGATAAGTTAAAAAGAATGAGATTGATTCTATTTAGCGTACTTTTTTCGGCTTGTGTTCCGGGAATTTTTCTTTTTTATCGCCCTCTGTTGACTATCACGTATGCTCAAACGTCCGATGTTTCAGCGACCGGCACGGAAAAAACACTCGCTTCATTTTTAGGGGATGTTGGCTCCGCGCCGAATGCAGATCTTACCTTACCAAAAAGCAACCCCTCGCAAAAAACGCTTTCCGTTATCTATGAAAAGCGATATATTTCCTCTCTATCCATCTTTAACCTGTTCGGTTATTGGGTATATTCCGCGATTGAACTTGGTATACCGGCGAACACAATTGTTCTCATCCTTCTCGCGCCGATAATTGCGTCGCTCGTCTTGTTCGTGCGGATGATTGTCGGCCTCCCATCACTTGATATGTTCGTTCCCACGGCACTCGCCTATGCATTCATTGCAGTGGGTATCGGGTCGGGAATGCTTATCCTCGCATCGGTGGTAGTCGCAACATGCACTTCGCGTTTCATACTTAAGCGCGTGCCCATCATGACGCTTTCAAAACGCGCCCTCACTCATTTTGCATTGGCGCTTTTTGTGTTCGCATCGCTTACATTCGCACTTTCGCTCGGCTTCGTTTCCGTGAAAGAACTATCCATCTTCCCCGTGCTTATTCTTATGCTTCTCGGTGATTCGGTGGTGTCGGTACAATTGAGAAAGACGGCACGCGAAACCGCAATCATTTCTAGCACGACTATCGGTCTCGGCATCATTGGCTATCTGTTGGCAACCTCTCTCTTTGTGCGCGACACGCTTCTTGTTTGGCCGGAGGTCGTTCTTTTGGTCATTCCGATAGATTTTATTGTTGGTCGGTATTTCGGATTGCGGCTTACTGAGATTTTCCGCTTCCGTACTCTTGAAAACTATGGCAGTGAGTAAACTCGTACTTGGAATAAACGCGCGAAATTATTTATATTTGCGCGCAATGAACCGCCCAAGCGCTATAGCGCGGGCGGATAATAAACTTGCCACAAAGCAGGTGCTCATTGATGCGGAAGTTGCAACCACTCCGCTCATCGCCACCTTTTCATCTTTTCGCGAAGCGCGTTCCTTTGATTGGGAAACAATCAGCGGCGATTTCGTCCTGAAACCGGCAAGAGGATATGGTGGAGCGGGAATTACCGTCATTCGCGAATGGAACGGTCGTCTCGGTTTTGACCCAAAAGGAGACCATGTGACAGCGGTCAATCTTGAAACGGAGATATTCGGAATCCTTGATGGGGCGCATTCTCTTAATAATGTTTCTGATGAAGCGTTTCTTGAAGAACGGGTTATTGTATCTCGAACTCTTCGGCGTCTCGCCGCAGGAGGGGTTCCTGATATACGTATTATTGTCTACAATCGTATGCCAATAATGGCAATGCTACGTATGCCGACAATCAATTCGCATGGAAAAGCAAATCTGCATCAAGGAGCGCTCGGCATTGGTATAGATATGCGAACTGGAATCACGACCAGGGGAGTATTGTTCGGTGCTCCGGTGAAACGCATTCCGGGGAGTCACACAAAAGTGCACGGGATAAAAATACCGGCTTGGGACCGAATTCTTGAGATTGCCATAGGGGCACATTGCGCGTCAGGCCTCGGATATTCCGGTATTGACATCGTACTTGATGAAAAGCGCGGTCCGTTGGTTCTTGAAATAAACGCCCGCCCGGGGTTGCAAATCCAGCTTGCGAACGGTGCATCTCTTCGTACTCGCCTTGAACGAGTTGAGGGGATGCTTGTTCCAAGCAATTCTTACGGGATTGATCTTGCCAAACATATGTTCGCCGAACACAGGCTTTCACATATTACAGACAGACGGCATATCCTGGGGGTGACCGAAATGGTGACCATTTTCGGTCCAAAAGGTTCGCGGACATTTCGCGCAAAGATTGACACGGGCGCTTACCGGTCCGCGATAGATAAAGATATCGCTAACGAGCTTGGACTGTTGAGAATTAAAGAAACGGTGATAATCAAGAATGCCACCGGACACCAAAAGCGACAAATTTTCAGCACGGCGATTCGTATTAGAGGTCACCGAAAAGAAACTTCCGTTTCAATCGCGGACCGTTCCTCTCTTGCCTTTCCCATGATTATCGGGCGTCAGGATCTTCAAGGATTTCTCATTGATCCTTCCTTGGATTCCGACATTCGTTAATATTAATAGCAGATTAAACAATGAACACTATGCGTAAAAAATTCCACTACATTACTTTTTATACGGGGTTGTCTGAGGAGCAAGATCAAGCTATTCCGTATTTGGAAAAAGCTTGCGAAGAGGCGGGTATTCAGATGGTCGTTCATGATTCAGAACATGAAATATTAGATGCGACCACTTCGTCTCCCGGCGATATGGTTTATCGTGCGGCGACGACGAACCGCGGCAGGATGATTGAGCGTTTGCTCGTGTCGCCCGAGATTGCACATTTCTATGACGATTGGCGTCAGGCATCGAATCCGCGCGGCGCTTCTTACTTTATACACAAACGCCTCGGGCTTCCGATTATACCGACGTATCCGACTTTGCCCGTCCACGGAAAAGAAACAGAAGAGTGTTTGCGCGAAACGGGACCTTTTCCGGTAATCATAAAAGTTCGCGGTGGAACTCACGGGGTTGGTGTAATACGTGCCGACTCAGCCGAGAGTTTTGCCACTACTCGCGATTATCTGCGGGCAAATAAAATAAATGCTTTCGTTCGTGCCTATATTCCGCATGAATATTACGTGCGCGCAATTGTCCTGGGCAACAATGTTCTCATTGCTCACGCTTCCCATATCGTGCCGGGTGATTTTCGAACTAACGCAGATCATATCACTGAACAAACACGACGGACGTATGTTCCAGACCCGGAGATGGAAAAAATGATTATTAAGGCGGTACGCTCTCTCGGACTTTCTTTTGGCGGTGTTGACTTGCTTATTGACTCAAACGGAAAACCTTTTATAGCGGAAGTAAATTTTCCTTGTCAATTCTTCGTCACTCAGGAGGTTACCGGTTTCAATATTGCGCGGGAAATGGTTCTCTTTCTAAAACAACGTTCTGAAAATCTTTCTTCTGGTAAATAATCCTCCATCTTCGAGTTGAAAAACTTCGCACAGAATTGAACACGGTTTCCCTCGCAAAAAAAGTTGTATTCGTTTTATTGAAGACGTGAATTTTAAATAGGGGAACTCGGGTATTTTGGCGCATTTCTTGCCGGAATATTCTTTGTCTTCACCTTTACGGTTGCCCCTTCCGCTGTCGTCTTGTTTTACCTCTCTTCTCAGATGAATCTTTATATGCTGGAAAATGTCATCATCTATTTTTTAGTCGAAGGAACCGTAACTGCTCTGATCGTCGTTTTAGAGGAAAGCGGGTTTCGCCTTCTTTCCGGATTCGCAGCTCTCATGCCTGTTTTTACGCTTGTATCTTATTTCTTCATTGGGGCGTCAAAGGGCGGTAGCGCTGTCGCGCAACACTCAAAATTTGTTTTAGTCGGCACTCTTGTTTCGTGGGTACCTTATATGGTCGTCGTAACCTATCTCGCTCCAAAACTTGGTCCGAATAAAGCTATTGCGATCGGGTTATTTACTTTTTTTCTCTTATCTTTTATCTATCTTCTTATCGTTCAACGATACGGTCTGTTTCAATAGTTTATATTTTCGCATAAAATAAAAAACTGCAACCAAAAACGGATTGCGGTTTTTTGTTGATCGCAAAAGGTCGAAACCCGAAGGTCCCCGCCCTTTCAAAAATGAGCCCGTTTAGAGTCATTTTTGTTAGATGGAGAGGAGTAATATGAACTGCTTCATTTTCGCCTTCGCCCGCCATAACCCGCAGAGGGCAACGGCGGGCTTCGCTTGTTAAATAACCGTTAGCGTTTTGTCGGGCAAAAAAAGAAAAGCGATTTTATTTATTCAAAAACACTCTTACCAAACTCAATTCGTCATATCCGTATTCCTCGCCTAAAATATTCCGCACGGGCGTGAGCGCGAATCCTCCGGATTTTTTGAACGCTTCCGCAATTTTTGCGAATCGTTCGGGGTCGGGTCTTACGTATTCAATATCCAGATCAGGGTCTTCTTTGGAAAGTCGGTCAATGTGATTGATGATGGTGGCTATGGACAATCCGCGAATTTCGGCGATGGCTTTGATGGCAATTTTTTGCTTCAAAAATTTTTTGGTTTCATCAAAGGTGGAACCTTTGAGCGCGGATTCGGATTTTTTGACGGACGCAGATGCCGGATCAATCCGTCGGACATCGGAGACATGACGACAAGAGTTGATGCGTATGCCGTGTTTTTCCGCATAACGGCGGATTGCCGGTAGAAAAGAGTCTCCGAATTGTTCCAGTTTTTTATTTCCCACGCCGCCAATTTCCAAAAAAGCGATTTCCGTTTGGGGAAAATACGTTGCCATTTCGCGAAGCGCTTTATCTCCGAAAACGGCATAAGGAGGGACTCCCAGATTTTCCGCCTCCTGCGTTCTTATCGCACGCAGTTCATCAAATAAAACTTTGTCATAATCGCCGTTTTCCGTCCGGGGTCGGAGGCTTTTCGGTTTAGCTGTCTCCGACGCATTCTCAAAAACCAATTCCGCCGGTTCCGGCGGGACGCAACGGTCGCAATTCTCGCAATTGGCTTCCCGATACTCTTCATTGAAATAACGGAGTAAAAAACGGCGTCGGCAAGCTCCGGAATTGCCGTACCGAATGATATGCTCCAGCTTTTCCCGCGCCTTTCTTTGTTCATCCGGGTCGGGCATATTGCGTATGAAATAATCGTGCTTGAATTTGTCGGCATAAGAAAAAAGCAGTACGCATCGCGAGGGGAGACCGTCGCGTCCGGCGCGTCCCGTTTCTTGGTAATATCCTTCAACCGATTTGGGCAAGCTGTGATGAATGACGAGCCGCACGTCGGGCTTATCAATTCCCATGCCGAAAGCGATGGTGGCGACGATGATATTTATTTTATCTTGTATGAATTTTTCCTGATTTTCTTTTCTCGTATCCGCATTGAGCCCGGCATGATACGCGGCGGCTTTATATCCGGATGCTTTCAGTTTGCCGACCAATTTTTCGGTATCGTTGCGCGAAAAACAGTAGATAATTGCGCTCTCATCACGATGGTTTTTGAGAAGCGAGAGTATCGTCCCCCATGAATCTTTTTTCGGCAAGACCTCATACGATAAATTCGGACGATTGAAGCTGGAAATGAAAATTTTCGGACCGCGGAGGTCAAGCTGTTTGATGATGTCTTCGCGCACCTTTTCCGTTGCGGTGGCGGTAAGCGCGATAATCGGAACGGCGGGGAATTTTTTCCGCAGAAGTTTCAGGTTCCCGTAATCGGGACGGAAATCGTGTCCCCATTCGGAAATGCAGTGCGCTTCATCCACGGCAAACAAACTTATTTTGAGCGTGTTCAAAAATTTGTCAAAACCCGCCGCCGCGAATCGTTCGGGCGCAACGTAAAGAATTTTCAGTTCGCCCCGCTTTGCCCTCGTGGCAACGCTTATGACTTCTTCGCGCGAAAGAGTGCTGTTCCAGAGATCGGCCGAGATGCCGTTCATTTGCAGGGCGTCAACCTGATCTTTCATGAGGGAAATAAGAGGGGAGACGACAATCGCAAGACCGTCCATCATGAGCGCGGGTAGCTGAAAACAAAGCGATTTTCCTCCGCCCGTCGGCATGAGAACCGCGCAATCCTTGCCGGCGAGCACTGTTTCAATAACCTCTTTTTGAAGAGGCCTCCATTCTTCATATCCGAAATGTTTTTTCAGCAGGTTTTCCATAATACGCTATGTGAATTATAACGGATTACGGCGGGAAATGGAATGTAGACGAAACGCGTTACAGGCATTGAAATATTGACAAAAAAATCCTCCTTTGCAAAAACAAAGGAGGATTTTTTTACGATGTTTCAATTTACGTGTGCATTTTATTATGGGTCACGTATTCATCAAATTCGTACCGTTCGGGAGCTTTTTTGATTATCTTAAACGCTTCTTCCGCGGTGTCAACGAGCGAAAAAATATGAATATCTTCGGGACTTGCGGTTTGATATTTCTTGATGATGCATTCTTCAATCCATTTTACGAGCGGTTCCCAAAAATCTTTTCCGACAAGAATGACGGGAATGTTTTTGGTAATCTTTTTCGTTTGAAGAAGCGTGAGCATTTCAAACAGTTCATCAAGCGTTCCGTATCCTCCCGGAAAAAAAACATACGCTCTTGCGGAATAGGCGAGCATAACTTTTCTGACAAAAAAGTGATAAAAACCGATGCTTTTTGAAACGTACGGGTTCTCTCTTTGCTCAAAGGGGAGTTTGATATCCAGTCCGATTGAGTCGCCGCCTTTTTCATACGTCCCTCTGTTTGCCGCTTCCATGATACCGGGTCCTCCGCCGGTTACCATTGAAAATTTATTTTTCGCGAGTATTTCTCCAAGATTCCGTGCCTCTTTGTACCACCTGTCATCTTCGGGCGTTCGTGCTGATCCGAAAACGGTTACGGTCTTATGAAAATCAGCAAGAAACTGCCAACCATCCACGAACTCCGACATGATGCGAAATATTCTCCAAGGAAATGATGAGCGAAAATCTTTCGGCGCTCTCGGTTGTAGAAAATCGGCGGTGGGGGAATCCAAATTTTCTCTTTTTGTTTTTTGCATAAAATTTATTATAAAGCGATATTTTTTATAAATCTATTATGTCATAAAAACCTTATTTTTACAAGTTATTTTTTTCTGGAAAGTTTTGTTCGGATATGGTATAAATAATGTATCGGACGCGATTAGCTGTTTTGGCTGATAACGCCGAGAATTGAAAAAAGAATACATTTGGGCGGTTAGCTGTTTTGGCTGATAACGCCGAGTGTGCAATAGAAAAAATAATAATCGGGCGGTTAGCTCAGTTGGTAGAGCGCTTCATTGACGTTGAAGATGTCAGGGGTTCGAATCCCTTACCGCCCACAAACAAATCGTCCCGAAGGGCGTTTTTTTTGTGGGCGGTAAGCAAG
>JBAYGK010000076.1:0-7237 GCA_041666665.1 Minisyncoccota bacterium | reverse complement strand
AACAACTTGATAGAATGTTTGAAAAATTACCCGACGACATACGGCGGTCTTTGCATTCCGATGAAACGATTCAGGCTCTCAAACAAATAGAAAAAAAATACAACTTGCCGGGAGAACAACTGCAAGGTCTTTTGTCCGAAACGGGCCTGCTTATGCTGGGAGCATCCGCGCCGCAGGCATTCATAAACAATTTGGAAAAAGCGATGGGGGTACCCAAAGAAATGGCAAAAGCCATCGCGATGGAAGCGAATGAAAAAATATTCCGCCCCGTCAAAGAATCTCTTAAGGTTCTCCACGCGCTGGAAAAGAAAAAAGAGGAGATAAAACCGGCTTTTTCCGATGACCTTTCTTCTCTTTCCGTGGCAAAAGAACTCGGAGCGACTCCGATTAAAAAAAATGCCTTCACCCCGATATCCGAAAGAATAGAGCTTAAAAAACCGGAAATTCCAAAAAAAGAGCCGGAAAAAGAACCGGTAAAAGCGAAAGCGCCGGATCCATACAGGGAAACGGTATAACAGCAAGATAAACGGAACGATAATAGACAATGGAAAATTAAAAATAGAATACTATCGCCGGAACGGGGTTGTGCCTTACAGGCACAGTACACTTTTTGGACTTTTTGTGTCGCTCACCGCTCACAAAAATCCTCAAAAAGTTTTACAGAACGGGTCCCTCCCCATTCCTCACCCCGTTCCGAAACGTTTGAACATTTAAACAGAGTTTTTTTCACTAAACCCTAAGCAGACATCTCAAACGTCATGGGCTGGGGTACAACCCCAGCCCGGCGACGAGACGGTGAACCCTATCGCCGGAACGGGGTTGTACCCCGTTCCGAAACATTTGAACATTTAAACGGGGTTCTTTTTTTACACTAAACTTTAAGTAAACATCCCCAATATGCCCTATACCAAAGAACAACTGGATAAAATGTTTTCCGATCTTCCCGACGATGTCAGGGAAGCGATGACTTCCGTGGACACGATGGAAGTTCTTAATGAAATAAAAGAAAAATACAAACTGCATATTGATCAGGTCGGACAGCTTTCTGCCGAAATAGCCCTTCTTATGGTCGGGGTCATTTCTTCATCGCGTTTTGTGCCAAACCTGGAAAATTTAATGATGATTCCGAAAGAAACGGCAAAAACCATCGCCTCCGAGGTAAATGAAAAAATATTCCAAAGGGTTCGCAATACGTTAAAAAGCATGAAGCACGACGAATCAAACGATACATGGGAAGAAAAACCCGAAGAATCAAAAAAAGAGAATTCAGATTCCGACGTGCCTCAAAAACCCCATGTTGCAGACCCGTACCGAGAGCCGATTCAGTAAAAAATTATTGTTGTATCATTTCTAAAAAACTCCTTTACTGTTCTGTTAACCGAAATCACTATCCAATACTAAACTCTAAGCAGACATCTCAAACGTCATGGGCTGGGGTACAACCCCAGCCCGGCGACGAGACGGTGAACCCTATCGCCGGAACGGGGTTGCCACCGCAACGTGCGGGGTCCCGCTTGCGAGCGGGATACCCCGTTCCGAAACATTTGAACGTTTAAACAGAGTTCTTTTTTTACACAAAACTTTAAGTGGATATCTCAAACGTCATGGATTGAAAAGAAAAAGCCGTATTGCCCCGCTTGATGAACTTTATGAACTTTATACTGCGCGCTTTGTTTGATATACTATATATATGCAATATCACGTACCGCAATTTCTTGAGGTGGAAGATAAAATTTTCGGACAGCTTACGTTTAAGCAGTTTCTCTATATATTCGGAGGGCTCGGACTCGCATATTTGGCGTACGTCTATTTAAAAATTTATTTTTCCATTCCCATCATTATCGTTTCCGTCATGTTCAGCGGGGCTCTTGCATTCGCAAAAGTAAACAATAAGCCGTTTATTTATATCGTTGACGCTTTTATTCGGTACGTGCTTTCTCCCCGCCTGTACATTTGGAAAAAACTGCCGAAGAAAAAAACGGGTAAAGATGCCGATAAAAACAAGATTGTTCCCGCGGGTGGCGTATACGTTCCCCCTCTTTCGGAAAGCGGGTTGAAAGATCTCGCGTGGAGTTTGGATATAAAAGAGCATGATGAGAGGAATGTGACCGTTCAGAAAAAAGCGCCCTTATTAAAAGATATTTAAATAAAAAAACAGAGCACAAGCACCCATGCAAAAATCAAGACCGGCACAAGACTTCATTCCTTTTAAAGAGGTTCGGGATGGCGTCATAATCATGAAGGATGATTCCATACGCACCGTGCTTATGGCGTCTTCTTTGAATATCGCCTTGAAATCGCAAGAGGAGCAGGAGGCGATTATCACGCAGTTTCAGAATTTTTTAAACTCGCTTGAATTTTCCACCCAATTCTATATTCAGTCGCGGCGGTTGGACATACGGCCATATTTGGCGCTTCTGGAAGAAAAAGAAAAAGAACAGGTGAACGAGCTCATGAAAATACAAACGAAAGAATATATTGACTTTATCAAGAACTTTACGGAAACCACGAACATAATGTCAAAAAACTTCTTTATTGTCGTTCCGTATACCAGCAATATCGGGGTGGGGGTGGGGAAGAGGTGGTCCGCTCTTTCCGTTTTCGGAGGAGACACCGCGCCACAGCAAAAAAACACAAAAGAGTGGCTTGAAAATTTTGAGGAAAGCAAAACCCAGTTGGAACAGAGAATTGCCATCGTTGAATCGGGACTTTCCCGTTTCGGCATACGGGTGGCGCTTCTTGGAACCGAAGAAGTTATTGAGCTTTTTTATAAAATATTCAATCCGGGCGAAATAGATAAGCCGATTCCTTTTGAAGGCGGCAAATAAAAAAAGCAATCATATGAATTTGTTTGGAAACAAAAGCAAAAAACAAGAAATCGTCCCTATCTTGCCACAGGAAATATATGAATCCGGCGTTCTTGAGTTGCGCGATGTCCTCGCTCCGGCCGCCCTTAAAATAACCCCCCAACAGCTTAATTTGGGAGAAAAAATAGCAAGAACTTTTTTTGTCATTTCTTATCCGCGGTATCTTTCCGACAGCTGGTTTTCGCCTATCATCAATCTTGACCGCGTTTTTGATGTTTCCATTTTTATCCACCCAATAGACACGGGAACGGTTCTGAAACAATTTCAAAAAAAGGTTACCGAGGTTCAAAGCCAGATACATGAAAGGGAAGAAAAAGGATTTGTCCGCGACCCGGTGCTGGAAACCGCTTTTCAAGACTTGGAAGAACTCCGCGACAAACTCCAACAAGCCACGGAGAAACTCTTTGATGTCGGGCTGTATATGACCATATACGGCGCGGACGATGCCGAGCTTGATAAGTTTGAATCGCAGATAAAATCTTTGTTGGAATCAAAATTGGTGTATGTAAAACCGGCCCTCTTTCAACAAGAGGAAGGTTTCCACAGTGTTATCCCGACGGGAACAGACGAACTTTTTGTCCACTCAAAACTGAATTCTTCGCCGCTTTCCAGCATGTTTCCGTTTGTTTCTTTTGACCTTACCTCCGATAAAGGAATTTTGTACGGAGTAAATCGCCATAATTCAAGCTTGGTTTTGTTTGATCGGTTCTCTCTTGAAAACTACAACTCCATTATTTTTGCAAAATCCGGTTCCGGGAAATCATACGCGACAAAACTGGAGATATTGCGGACGCTGATGTTTGATACCGAAGTGATTGTCATAGACCCCGAAAGGGAATATGAGTATATGTCCGAGGCGACCGGCGGAAGGTATTTCAACATTTCCCTTACTTCCGGGCACCACATCAACCCTTTTGATTTGCCGATTCCAAGAGAGGATGAATCAACCGCCGACGTTTTGCGTTCTCACATCATTAATCTTGTCGGGTTGTTCAGAATTATGTTTGAAGGACTCTCCCCGGAAGAAGATGCCATTATTGACCGCGCCATTACGGAAACATACGCGATGAAAGATATTACCGTTGAGTCCAACTTCGCCGAAGTGGAACCGCCGATATTGGGAGACTTTGAGTTGGTTCTCGCCGGCATGGACGGGGCGGAATCGCTTGTTCAACGGCTCACAAAATACACCAAAGGAACGTGGTCAAACTTCATAAACAAACCGTCAAACGTAGATATAAACAAGAAATTCGTGGTGTTTTCCGTACGTGATATGGAAGACGAGCTGAAACCGGTCGCCATGTATATCATCACGCACTTTATTTGGGGCGCCATAAGAAAAGAACTCAGAAAACGGCTTATGGTTATTGATGAGGCATGGTGGATGATGAGATCGGAAGATACCGCTTCTTTTCTTTTCTCTCTGGCAAAACGAGGCAGAAAATACTTTCTCGGCATCGCCACGATCACACAGGACGTTGAAGACTTTTTACGAAGCCCTTACGGCCTTCCCATTATCACAAACTCTTCGCTTCAATTTCTTATGAAACAATCCCCGTCTTCGGTTGATATGGTTCAAAAAACTTTTAATCTTACGGATGAGGAGAAATATCTTCTGCTTGAGTCCGGAGTGGGGGAGGGTATCTTCTTTGCCGGCGCCAAACATGTCGCCATAAAAGTGGTCGCCTCTTATACGGAAGACCAGATTATCACTTCCGACCCGTCGCAAATCCTTTCCATTAAAAAATCAAAAGACGAATACGCGGAGTTCAAGAACGAAACGGTGCAATAAATGCGGTGAATTTTAACGCAAAAGGGCGAAAAATGTTTTTTCGCCCTTTTGCGTATTTAAATGTATCGCGTTTGGTGGATAACTTTCTTTTTTGCGGTTCTTTTTTACGTTATAATGTTGATATGAAGAAAATATGTTTTTCCTTTGTTTTTGTTGTATTTTTATTGCTTCTGTACCCCTCGGCTTTTATATTCGGGCAGTCGGGAATTGAAAGTTTGCTGGGAAAATCTCTACAGAGTTCAAACTCCACCATTTCCCTTTCTTTATCCCCGACAAATCCGGGACCGAATGCGGATGTTACCGCAAAGGTTTCTTCTTTTCAAGCAAATGTGGATACGACCAATATCATATGGTATATCAATGGGCAAAAAAAACTGTCCGGTGTGGGCAAAAAAAACTTCACCTTTAGAACCGGCGATGTCGGCGACACCATTACTCTTTCGGTTGTTTTGGAAACGGAAGCTTATGGAACGATAAAAAAAGAACTCGTCATCCTTCCGAATTCTTTGGAGGTTCTTTGGGAGGCGGATACTTATGTTCCTCCTTTTTACAAAGGAAAAGCCCTTCCGTCATCTCAAAGCTCCGTCCGCGTTATCGCCATGCCGCGCTTCGTGGATCAAAACGCTCTTATTGACGCAAACAGTGTCGTTTATGTGTGGAAAAAGGGTTATTTTAAAGACCCGGACGGTTCCGGTTTTGGTAGGAACGCTTTTGTATATAAAACGGGATACACCTTTAATGATGATGAAATTACCGTATCCGCCTCAACGCAAAACGGCAGTATCTCCATTACAAAAAAAATACCGATTCATGTGTACGAGCCGAAGATTTTGTTTTTTGAAAATAAACCGCTGGAAAGCATACGTTATGAAAACGCGCTTGTGAATGTCTTTACATATGCGGAAAGCGAGCTTACGTTGCATGCCGCGCCTTTCTTCTTCTCTCTTTCCGATCTGAACAACAACACCGCTTCTTTTGTTTGGAAAATTGACGGGAAAACTTTGGAAACGGACCCGGAAAACAAAGCTGAGTTCACTCTGAGAAAACCGGAAAAGGGAAGCGGAAAATATCAACTGAAACTTGATGTGACGAATTTCGGGTATGATCTTCAAACGGCGTCAAAAAACATAACGCTTGTCTACGATAATCAAAATCAATAAAACATGACAAAAAAACAGCTTTATATTACGGTTGGAATTATCGCGGTTGTCGCCCTCGGTTTTTTGCTCGCCTCTTACTTAATCTCGCGACGAGCGGCGGAAAGCGGAGTGGAAACGACAAACCCTTTTGCAAATTTTTTTCCTTTCGGGAAAAGCGAAAAAATCAAAACAACCGATTTGGGAAATACCGATAATGAAACAGCAGGGGAGGGAACGGAAAATATAAACACCGAAGGGGGCGGTGGAGGGTTTCTTGTTTTAAGAACCGTTTCCCAAAAACCCGTTGCGGGTCTCTTTTCCTATATCAGATCTGGGAAAACATATGTGGAATACATAGAAAAAGAAACGGGAAATGTGTATGAAATGAAAATGGAAGACATGCGGCCAAGCCGTTTATCAAACTCGCTGATAACGAGGGTGTCCGAGGCGTATTTTGGAAATGACGGCGGAATGGTTGTTTTGCGCTATTTGAAACCGAAAAGCGATGCGATTACCACTTTTATTCTTGATCTCTCAAAAATAACACGGGGAACATTACCCGAAGACAACGCAACGACAACCGCGAGTGATAACTCCCCTCTTCCGAACGGAAAATTTCTCGCTTCGGGAATTCGCGATGTAAAAGTATCCGAAGATACAAAAGGTTTGTTTTATCTCACCAGAACAGGGGATTTTACCGACCGATTATCGGTTGGTTCCGTTTTTGATTTTCAAAAAAACACATCCTCGGATGTTTTTCTTTCTCCTTTTTCCGAATGGCTTCCCGTTTATTTTGACGGACACACCGCCATTCTGCAAACAAAAGCATCCCGGAATGTTCCCGGATTCTTATATTCCTTCAACATAAAGACGGGGGATTTGCAAAAAATAATCGGCGACATATCCGGACTAACCGCGCTTCCGAGCCACGATAATCAAAAAATAGTATATTCGGAGAGTACGAGAAACGGGGTTACTCTTCATATATACGACAGGAAAGATTCTTCAACCAAGGATTTTTTCCTTCAAACTCTGCCGGAAAAATGCGTTTGGAAAAAAGATAACGCTTCTTTGTATTGCGCCGTACCGAGCTCGTTTCCAAGCGGCGAATATCCGGACAGTTGGTATCAGGGCATTTCGTCTTTTTCCGACAACATTTGGGAAATAAACGCGATAACGGGAAAAACCACCTCTGTTTTTGTTCCCGGTTCTCTTACTATGAAGCTTTTGGATATGACGAATTTAACGCTTTCTCCGTCGGAAGATTTTCTTTTTTTCATCAACAAAAGAGATTCTTCCCTGTGGGCTTTTGATCTTGCGGGCGGATGGGAAGAATAAAAACATTATTTAAATTCCGAAATGAACCCTGTTTCAAAAAAATATTCGGCGACAATTCTCAAGGTTTTATTATTTGGAACACTTCTCCAAACGGCATTTTT
>JBAYGK010000075.1:0-7242 GCA_041666665.1 Minisyncoccota bacterium | reverse complement strand
CGGCAATATTGCCAACTCGGATGAAAAAAAACAATAAGATAAATCAAAAACCCCGTTCGTTTAACGAACGGGGTTATCTTTTTACGTACTGTTTTTGGCGCGAATCACTTCCGCCGCTATGCTTATCGCGATTTCCGCGGGCGTATGGCTTTTTATCGGAAGGCCGATGGGGGAATGAACCGTTTCCAGCGTTTCTTTTGAAAATCCTTCTTTTTCCAATCGGGCGAAAATTTCGTCCGCTTTTGTTTTGCTCGCCATCATGCCGAGATACTTCAAATCTTTTCCGAGAAGTTCGCGCAAAACGGTTTCGTCATAGACATGGCTCGGCGTCATTATGAACACATAAGAGAAAGGTCCTTCCGCAACCATGTTCGGAAGCGTTTTCCATTGTGAAATAAAAAGTTCATCGCAGGATGTATTGTTCCGAAGCGTTTGGATGAGCGGACGTTCGTCCAAAACGGTGATGCGGAAACCGAGCGCGGCGAGTACCGGCGAAAGCGCGAGACACACATGTCCGCCTCCGAAAATATATGCCGCGTATTTTTGGCCGAGCGTTTCTTCATAGACCCATTTGCCATAGGGCTCCTTAATGAAGGAATGCGGCGTTTCGCGCGCTTCATTCAAACACTCTATGCCGAGAGAAGAAAGCCGAAGCGTTTTTGGGGCGCTTTCAATCCCGTAAGCTTTCGCGCATTGTTTCAGCGTATCAAGATGATGCTGTGCGATAGGATGCAGAGCGATGGTTTGCGTTCCGCCACAGATCATTCCGGAAGAATTCTTACCCGCCGAAATTTTATGTTCGCGATGAAAAAGAAACGGAATCGTTTCATTTTTAACGAGAAGAGTTCGCGCGGTGTTCACCATGTTTTTTTCAATGGCGCCGCCGCCGATGGTTCCTTGCATACGGTCTTTGGTTACCGCCATGGCGAAACCCTCTCTCCCCGGAGCGTGTCCGGAGGAGGAAACCACCGTCAAGAGAACACCCCGTTCATTATTTTGAACGGAGCTGATGAGAAAATCAAAAATATCTTTTTTCATTTGAACCACACTGCCGATAAGGCGAAGTAGACGGCCATAAGACCGGAGAAAACGCAATTTGCGAGGAACCGCCACTTGTATTCAAGTTTATTTTGAATGATGAAATTCCCGAAAATAGTGATCGGTATTTGATAGAGAAAAGAGGAAAAACCAACGCCGATGAGAGCCCACGATATCTCGCTCATTTTTCCGGAAATCAAAAGCACGAGCGCGATGTGACGTGCAATCCACAACGGGTTGAAATACGCGATGGCCAAAAGCATCCTGTACGTTTTTGTTTTCCAATCTTGAACGCGATTTTTTGTAATTCGGTCTATAAAAATAAACCAGTTTGGAATTTCTATCGCGTAAAGCGTGCATCCGATAAGCGCAATGCCGAACATTCGGCTTATGGAAAAACTTCCGGTTATGCACTGAGCGATACTGTCGCCGATAGCGTAAATAAAAATTCCGGAAATAATGTTTTCCCATGAATAGTGAATGCGCTTCATCCACTCGGCGGTCGGCAGATTTTTAAGAGTCATATTATTCCTTTCAAAGTTTTTTCTAAGGAGACAGTAGCACCAATTTAGAAAAAAATCAATAATTATTAATATTCTATTTTATCGTTTTTTTCCGTCCAATCAGTAAACGCTTTGGTTGATTCTTCGTCTTCCAATCTTTCAAACGGAATACTGCGGTCTTTATATTCTTTATTTATTTCCTCGTAGATGAACTGATCATCAAAGCCGATATCTTTGGCGTCTTTTTTGGTGCTTGAATAATAAACTTTTTCAGGCCTCGCCCAATATATCGCGCCCAAGCACATCGGGCAGGGTTCGCACGAAGTGTAAATTTCACAACCGTCAAGCTGGAAGCTTCCGAGGATTTCGCAGGCATTTCTGATGGCAACAACTTCCGCGTGCGCGGTCGGATCATTTTGAGTTGTAACATGATTGGCTCCTTCCGCAATGATTTTTCCGTCTTTAACAATAACGCAACCGAATGGTCCGCCTGTTCCATTTTTAATATTTTCGCGTGCGAGCGCGCCGGCTCTTTTCATGAATTCTTGTTTTTCCATGTTAATTATATAATGATAAAAATACTTTTTCCGGAGTGAGGGGGGCGTCAAAAACCGCTTTCGCCTCTGGTTTAAAAGCTTTGATTGCGTTTAAAAGCGAGAAATATGCCGCGATGCCGTACATGAACGGCGGTTCTCCGATGGCTTTGGAGTTGAACGGACCGGTGGCATAATCGCTTGCCTTGAGAAAATCAATGGAAATTTCTTCCGGCGCGGAATATATGTCGGGAATTTTGTACGAGGAAAGGTCTTTCGTGAGGAGTTTTCCGTTTTTTCCGTAGACGAGTTCTTCCATCGTGAGCCAGCCGATTCCTTGAAGGAGCGCGCCTTCTATTTGTCCGCGATCAATGGTTTCGTTCAGCGTTTGTCCCGCGTCGTGGATTATTTTCACCGAGTCAACGGAATAGGTTCCGCGCAAGCAGTCAAGCGTCGTTTCCGCGATAGCCGTACCGAACGTATGATAAGCGAACGCGTTTCCTTTTTCTTTTGTTTTATCAAAAAAAATGTTCGGCGTCGCATAATGAGCGAGACAAGATAATCCGATTCTTTCAAAATAAACATCGTTTACCAATTTGGACCAATTCCACGCCGTTTCTTTTCCGGCGCACAGCACTTTTTCATTTTTTATTTCAATTTGTTCCGGCGTTGCGCCGAGTTTTGAGGCGGCATACGCCTTAAGCCGCTTTATTATTTCCTCGCAGGCAAGCTTCGTTGCGTTTCCGTTTAAGTCCGCTCCGGAAGAGGCCGCGGTCGGACTGGTGTTTGCATTTCGCGTGGTGTTCGTGCTTTCGTTTTTTATTCTCTCAATGTTTATGGAAAATACGCGGGCGATAACTTCACGAATTTTTGCGTTCACCCCTTGCCCCATTTCAATGGCGCCCGTGCTCACCCCGACGCTTCCATCGTTGTAGACATGGACAAGAGCGCTCGCCTGATTTAAGAATGTGCTGGTAAAAGATATGCCGAAGCAAAGAGGCATAACGGCAACTCCTTTTTTGCTTTGCGGATGATCTTCGTTCCATTTTTGCGCGCGGTTCTTGATGTCCGCAATATGATATTTTTGATCCGCCTCCTCAAAACACCGGATGGCGTTGTCGCTTAGATTTTTCATTCCGTAAGGGAATTCATCGCCCGCCTTGGTGAGATTTTTTTGTTGTATGACAATCGGGTCAACGCCCAATCTTTCCGCGGCGCGGTATATTGCCGATTCAAGAACGAACATTGCCTGAGGTCCGCCGAAACCGCGATACGCCGTATTCGGCGCGAGATTCGTTCGGCAAGCGGCCGCATAAGCGCGGACATTCGGAATGAAGTAACTGCCGGTCGTGTGAAAAAGCGTTCGTTCCAATATGGCGGTGGAAAGATCGGCGGCGGCTCCGGAATTTTGGTAGAATTTCACGTCGTACGCCAATATCGTCCCGTCTTTTTTGAGACCTATTTTGAAATCGGATGAATACGGGTGCCGTTTTCCGGTGAGCAGAATATCTTCGCTTCTGTTCAATGAAATTTGCACCGGTTTTTTCAGGAGAAAAGCCGCCAGAGCCGACATCGTCGCGTAGGGAGTCGCCTGATCTTCTTTTCCGCCGAATCCTCCGCCCAGCCGGAGCACGTCAACTTCCACTTGGTGCATGGGAACTCCGAGAATTTGCGCGGTCGTTTTTTGAACGGCGGTCGGCGATTGCGTGGAGGAATGAATTTTGATACCTCCGCCTTCCTTGGGTTTTGCAAAAGCATTTTGCGTTTCAAGATACAAATGTTCCTGTCCGCCGCTTTCAACGGTTCCCTCAACAACAACATCGCAATCCGCCCACGCTTTTTCGGCATCCCCCAAAGAAAAGATTCTCGGAGGGGCGATAAACCGATTTTTTGAATGCGCTTCCCGCGGGCTCAATACCGGCGGCATTTCTTCAAAAATAACCTGAATGGAACCCGCCGCTTTTTTTGCGATCTCTTTTGTTTCGGCGACGACTATGGCGATCGGTTGTCCGATATAGTGCACTTCTTTTTCCGCAAGCAAAGGTTCGTCTTCAATGATATTTCCGATCTGATTTTTTCCCGGAATGTCTTTTGCCGTAAAAATGCCCGCCACGCCGGGGGTGTGTTCGGCGTCTTCTTTTTGGATTGCCGATATTTTTGCGTGCGGAGAAGAGGAGGCGAGAATGGCGATATGAAGCATCTCCGTTTTTTCGGCCCTGTCGGCGGTATATTCGGATTCTCCTTTTACATGCAAAAGAACATCGTAGTCTTTCATAGAGATATTTCTTTTAAATTTTTAGGAAATAATGTCATAAAATGCGAAACGAGCAGGTTGCGCAAAAGCAGGCGCTTGTATTTTTCGGAACCGCGAACATCGCTTATGGGCGATATTTCCGCATCGGCGATAGCAAGCGCTTCTTTGATAACGGATTCTTCCACTTTCTTACCCGCCAGAAATTCGCATGTTTTGGAAAGGTATAAAGGAAACGGTCCGACCCCTCCCGCGGAAATGCCGATTTTTTCCACCGTATTTCTTTTTGCCGTTATGCAAACGGCGGTGTTCACGCTCGCGATGTCCAAATATTTTCTTTTGGAAACTTTTTCAAAATGCAAACGAGTGTTTTTGCCCGGAACGTCAAAGAATATCCATTCAAGGATCTCATTTTCTTTTTTGTCCGTTTCCTTGTAACCTTTGAAAAATTGGCGGAGCGGAACTTCGCGTTTGTTTTTCCCGTCGTTCAAAGAAAGAACGGCGTCCATCGCCAAAAAGAAAATGGTCATATCCCCGATGGGAGATGCGTTTATTATATTTCCGGCGACCGTGGCGCGATTCCGTACGGGCAGGGAAGCGATAAGCTGAAATATTTTTTTGCCTTCCGGAAATATCTTCGCCATGATCTCCGAGTTGCGCAATTCTTCAAAAGTGACGGCGCCGCCGATATGGCATTTTCCTTGATCAATGAATATTTCCCGAAGATCTTTCCTTTGAGAAAGGAAAAAGAGATTTTCGTTTTCAAGCGTTTCGCGTTTTTGGACGGAAATATCAGTACCGCCCCCGACAAAAATCTTTCCGGCGGCTTCGGACGTTTCTTTCGGCGTCGTCTTTTTTATTCTTTCATGAATATCGGCGAAATACGGAGGAAGAATATTTGTCTTAACGAGCAACTTTACACGCGCGTCGCTCCCCGGTTTTGTTTTTTTGAAATCGGATGCTTTGAGTTTTTTGAGGACGGAAAAAATCGCGCGCTTGATGGAAGCGTACCCCGTGCATCGGCAGATATTTCCGGAAACCGCTTGTATCGCTTCGCCGCGATCCAAGTCGGGGGTGTTTAAAAGAAACGCCGTAACCGCGACGATGAACCCCGGCGTGCAAAAACCGCACTGCGCGGCGTATTCGTCCGCAAATGCTTCTTGTATGAGGCTTAACCTTTCTTGATTCAATCCTTCAATGGTGACCACGTGCTTTCCTTCAATCTCGCCGACCGGCAAGAGGCAGGAATTGATTGCCTTATAGCGAAGAGTGGTTTCTCCGATACTTTCTCCCAAAAGAACCATACAAGCCCCGCAATCGCCTTCTCCGCATCCTTTTTTTGAACCGCGAAGCCGCAGATTCTCCCGTATCGTTTTCAGCGTTGTTTTTCCGTCGCGAAGATCAAGGGAAGTTTCTTTGTCGTTGATAATGAAAGAAATCATTATATTTTTTGATTAAATGCCGGTATCAACCAATTTTAATATATAATACGGCAAAAAGGAAGCGCACAGCGCAAAAATGCTTGACTTTTTTTGAAAATTATGTATTATTTAATACGGTATTGAAACATGCGTACCTTGATTTTTTAAAGAAAAAATTGATGTTTTTACAGAGAAGGAGAAAGACAAATGAGTTACAGAAAGCTTGAAAAATTTTTTGCACCCGATCCCGAAAAAGGGATAGTGATTTACGGCGCTACGGACACTTTGGACAAAACCGGGGAGAAAAAACTCGGTCAGGTCATAACGGAAAATATCAGCGCAACCTACAAAGGAAAGGTCTATTGCATTAACCCAAAACGCGTAAAGGATGCCGGTGACGTTACCCCCTACATTTTTGGAAAACAGGTGTACAGCAGTGCAAAAACATTGCCGACCGTTCCGGATATTGCCATTGTGGTAACACCCGCGTCATCCATTTCCGACATTATGCGGGAATGCGCCGATGCCGGAATTCCCGCCGCCGTTGTTTTTGCGGCAGGATTTCAGGAAATGGGGGAAGAAGGCATTGCTCTCGCGCAAAGAGTGGCGGAAATCGCAAAGAAAAACGGCGTTCGCTTATGCGGTCCTAACTGCTTCGGCGTGTTCGGAGAAAATTTCAACGGAACTTTTTCACGAGGAATACTTGCGGGCGGCGGTTATATCGGATATATCAGCCAAAGCGGCGGCATCGTTTGCGGTCCGCTTGATACGATTGGAAAACTTTCCCGCGCCGCATCCGTCGGTTCAATGATTGATGTTACGTGGGGAGAAATGATTCGTCTGTTCGGCGATCACGCTCCGACAAAATCGATACTTCTGTATTTGGAATCCATCGGAAAGGACGGCGCCGATTTCATTGAAGCCGCGCGCGAAGTGGGTCGGAAAAAATTGATAATCGCTCTCAAGGCCGGAAGAACCGAAGCCGCGAGTAAAGCGGCGGCTTCTCATACCGGCGCATCCGCAAGCAACCATAAGGTTTTTATTGAAGCTTGCCGGAAGGCGGGTATCGTTGTCGCCGAAGACCTGACCGAAGCGAATGATTTTCTTGAATTCGCCAAACAGCCGTTGCCGAAAGGAAACAGGCTGGTCGTTCTCACGAACGGCGGCGGGCCGGTTGTGCTTGCCAGCGAACAATTGGAATTGCACGGCGGGAAAATGGCGGAACTGTCAAAAGAAACATTGGATGTTTTGAACGCGGATATGCCGGCGACATGGAGTCATGGAAACCCGATTGATATTATCGGAGATGCAAGTTCAATCCGATACCGTATCGCCATAGAAGCTGCGCTTGCGGAAAAAGAAAGCGATGGCGTTCTGCTTACGTATGTTCCCGTGGCAATGTCAAATCCGACGGAGATTGCGCGCATCATGATTGAAGAGAGCGCGAAATATCCCGACAAACCGATAATCGCGAGCTTCACGGGTTCTGAATCCGT
>JBAYGK010000074.1:0-7358 GCA_041666665.1 Minisyncoccota bacterium | reverse complement strand
TAGTATGGCGCTTATGGAAAACGATGAATCAAAAGAGCTGGAAACAGAGCTCCGTGTCTACGAAGTGGGATATTTGCTTCTTCCTTATATACAGGAAGCGGATATTGCGGCGGAAGCCGGACATATAAAGGAAGCGATTATCGCGGCGGGCGGAAACCCCTTTGCCGAGGAAAATCCGCGTCTTTTAACCCTTGCTTACCCGATGTACAAAGTGTTTTCAAACAAGAAAACCAAGTTTGAGAATGCCTATTTCGGCTGGATTAAATTTGACGGCGAACCGAAATCGGTTTTGAAACTCAAAAAGACCCTTGATGCCGAAGAAAAAGTCTTGCGCTTCCTCATCACCAAAACGGTGCGAGAAAACACGCTTGTGAGAAAAACCGCGCCGTTTGCGTCAAAACCGATCAAACCCGCCGTGAAGGAAGTCGTAAAAGAGGATGAACCGAAAGAAGTTATCAATGAAGAGGAGTTGGACAAAACCATAGAAGATCTTATTCTTGAATAAAACATCATGTATCTCAATAAAGCTTTTTTGTACGGAAACTTAACGCGCGACCCCGAAATAAAGGCGTTACCCTCGGGAGCCAAAGTCGCCTCGTTCGGGCTTGCCACGAGCCGCAACTGGAAAGACAAAAACGGCGTCAAACAAGAATCCACAGATTTTCACAATATTGTCATGTTCGGGGTTCAGGCGGATCTCGCGGGTCAGTATCTGAAAAAAGGGAAGCCGATTTTTGTGGAAGGACGCATTCAGAATCGCAGTTGGGATGCTCAAGACGGCACGAAGAAGTATCGTTCCGAAGTTGTTGTTGAGAATTTTCAGTTCGGACCGTCTCCCATGCCGTCAGGTTCCGGATCGGGGGCGAGTTATTCGGAAGGGCACCAGCCCGCGAAACCGCAGTCCGGAGCGTCAAAACCGCAAAACAGCCCGAAACAAGAAGTGGAAACCATTCAATATCCTGAAGAGGAAATTAATTTAGAAGACATACCATTTTAATATCATGCAAAAAAAGGAAGTAAAACAGTGTTATTTTTCTTCAAATAACATCAAACATATTGACTACAAAGACACGGATCTTCTCAAAAAGTTTCTTGATCCGTATGCGAGAATCATTTCAAGGAAGAAAACCGGCACCAGCGCGAAAAATCAGCGCAAGCTCGCCTTGGCGGTAAAAAATTCCCGTTTTATGGGACTCCTGCCTTTCGTCGGAAGATAAACCGAAAAATAATCCCGCGAGGGGTTATTTTTTAGTTATAAAGTTCATCAAGTTTATCAAGTTCATAAAGTGTGCCGACAGGGCAATGGATGGAACGCCGGAGGAAGAACCGCTTTGTCAACGGCAAAAAATGAATTTTGCATTTTTGCATAAAAAAGCCGGACTTTTCGTGGAAAGTCCGGCTTTTGCTGTCGCGTATCCGCGCTTGCTAAATTTGATGAACCTTACAAACTTGATGAACCGATTGTTCTTCTCAATATAAACTCCGTCCGTTCCTCCGGCGTCAACATCGGCACCGAAATAACCTCATACCCGAATCCCAAATACGCTTTTCTTATTTCTTCGCGGACCCGACGGGCAAAGCTTTCGTCTTCTATGCGAGAGGTATCCGTTTCGTAAAAGGGAAGAGGATCAAGAAGAAAAATTTTATCATATCTTCCTCTCCCGAACCATTTGATGGTTTTCGGTGTTTCTATTCCTCCCAAAACCGAGTATCCGGCTCCGTCTATTATTCCGCGATCCAAAAAAATCACTCCGCGCCGGATAGAAAAAAATTCTTTCCACAATTGTTTCCGCGCGACAAGTTCGTTGAATTTTTTCAGATTTTTCCACGGGACGACGCCACTCTCTTTTCCGATCTCTTTTTCAATGATTTCCCTCGCACTCTCCGTTAATACCGGATACCCGCGCTCCGCAAGAATATTCAAAACCGTGGTTTTTCCGCAACACGGCCCTCCCGTTAAAACATATCGCCGCATAAAGCACCTCCCGCAAATAAAAAGAACTTTTCCGCAGTATAGCAATTAAAGCTCATTTTTGCAATTTTTTGTTCCTTATGATACAAAACAATGGGGATTGAAAAATAATTGTTCATCAAGGAGGCGTTTATGCCCGCTATTTGCCAACAATACATCCAATTTATCGCTTGGCCCGATACCCGGCCGCGCGCGAAACCCGTAGAGGATCGCGATGTTTCCAAGGTTGTCATGCCCGATAAATATACGTATGCTTTTTGTTATTTTGAACTCATTGAAGAAACCGTGGAAATAAACGGAGAAAAAGTAAAATTGACGAGTAACCGCCGGAAAGAATCGCCCATTTATTTCTACGGAGCCAAGATTTATTCGCTGGAGGAATATGAGAAAGAAAAACCGGCGAAAAATTGGGACAAAATACTGGCATTTGCCAAAGTAAACGGCTGGGAAAAAATTACCATCCTCCGCACAGGAGAACCGCTTCCCTATGATGACGAAATGATTTTGGTGCCATCTGCCGGGTAAAAAACAAAGAACTCCGCACTAGCGGAGTTCTTTTTGCTTTTTAGCGGATGGGGAGGAGGAGGGAGGCGGAAGAAGCGCGAATGGCGCAAAAAATACAGACAGCAAAAAACACCGAATATCAGCCGTGAAAAATATCCAAGGTCTGACCTTGGAACGATGCTTCATTTTGTTTTGTTGTCCATCTTCTCAAATCCATTTTCAATTTTCCATTCTCGTCTGTCCGACCTATCGTTTATCCACCTATTTTTTCTTGCTCATTATTTTTGAATGAAATATTATGATTATATGAGGGGTTTTTAGTTTATTAGTTTTTAATATTTTTTATGGAACAATTCATTAAAAAAATAAAAGAGATATCAATCGGAAAATTGGTGGTTTTGTTGCTTTTGATTATTATCATTGTTGCCGTTGTTTCAACCATCAGTATGGCCGGTCTGAATTCAGCGGGAGGACCAAGAATGTCTTCGTTTGGGTTTGTAGAACCGATGGGTATAGATATGCCCAACGCTCCGCAATCGTACGGTGTTGATACTATTTATTTGCCAAGCTTGCCCGGCTTTGATACGGTAGAAAACAGTGTACCGGAGGAAAAGGGCGGTTCCTCGCGAGGCGGTACGGAGGAAGATTTTGAGATAACGGATTATTCCGCAACCATCCGCACATGGAATCTTGAAAATACCTGCGATTCCTTTGACTCCCTGAAAAAGAAAACCGAAGTCATTTTCACCAATGCGCGGAGATACGAACACGGATGCTCTTATTCGTTCAAAGTTGAAAAAGCGCATGCGGAGGAAATTCTCGCCTTTATCAAAGAAATGAAACCGGAAACGCTGAATGAGAATGTTCAAACCATAAAATCCACCATTGAATATTACGACAGCGAAGAAACGATTCTCAAGAAAAAACTTGAGTTGGTGGAAGCGACTCTCCTTGATGCGCAAAACGCGTATACCGGAGTTCAAACGCTTGCCACACAGACAAAAGACATATACAATCTTTCAAAAATCATTGAAAGCAAAATCCAACTCATCGGACAGCTCACAACGGAACGATTGAATACCAAAACACAGCTTGACCGCATCTCGCAAGAAAAAATAAAACAGCTGGATAGTTTGCAATACACCTTCTTCAACGTGAGCGTTTCTGAAATCGTGTTCATTGACGGGAAAGCGGCCAAAAATTCATGGATTGACGCTTCTTCGGAATTGGCGAGAACTTTCAACGATACCGTGCGGGGAATTACCGTTGAGCTTCTCACTTTTGCCCTTCAAGCGCTTAGAATAGCAATCTATGCTTTGATCGTGATAGTTATCGCCGAATACGGCTGGTTGCTTCTCAAAAGGATATGGAAAGGAAAAGACGCAAGCGAGCCGAAAAAACTGTTCCCGTAAGTTTCAAAAGAGAATCCAAAAAAACGACCCCGAAAAAGGGTCGTTTTTGCATTTGTTATAGTTTGTCGTTTAGTCCATCGTTCGTCCATCGCATTCGTAGCCACTCGTATTATTCGTACACATTCGTATATAGGTATCTCTATTTTTTATCCACTCGTTCCGCATATTCGCCGGTATCCGTATTGATTCTGAGTACATCGCCTTCGTTGATGAAGAGGGGAACATTCATGGTTAATCCGGTTTCCATCGTAACGGTCTTGCTGGCACCGGTGGCGGTATCTCCTTTGACGGCGGGCGCGGCTTCGGTAACCTTGAGTTCAACTTTTATCGGTAATTTGACGCCGATATATTCATCATCAAACAGCATGGCTTCCACAAGGGTGTTCGGTTTGATATATTTCGCGCCTACATTAAACATGCCGTCCGCCAGCTTAAATCGTTTTGAAGGATCTTTTTCTTCGCAGAACCAATATTCCCCGCGGTTTGCATACAGAAATTTTATATTTTTCGTTTCAATATCCGCCTCCTCCGCCTTCTCGGATTGATGAAAAGATCGTTCGGTAACTTTGCCCGTAATGATATTTTTAAGTTTCGTTTGATTGACCGGTTTGCGCATTTGCATTCGGAAAACGTGGGAAGAAAGCACCTCATACGGCGCTCCGTCCATTATGATACACTTTTTGGGTGTAATTTCATTGTATTCAAGCATAGGGATATTCTAGCAAAAAAAACCAAAAAGTCAAAAAACAGAGTACGGTACGGGATCGTCTCCTTTTTTAAAAGGAAAGGGAAAGTGTGAAAACCGTAGGTTTTCACAACAGACATTAAACAAATAGATTAAAAAAATCGGGGGGCAACTTAATGCCCCCTTTTTTTTCGTTTCGCGATATTTCCTTATCTCAAGGTAAGGATTTTGGCCGCCTCTCTGCCCATTTTGTAACGACGCACGATTTCTTCCGGTTCAACCGCCAAAAATTCGGCAAATCCGGGGTATCTTTCAGCCAACGCTTCAATTTCAGGCTCCATTTCGCAGAGCTCCACTTTCTTCATTTCAGCCATTCTTTCGTAAAGTTTCGTTATGGCTTTGCAACCTTCCTCTATTTCCTCGGCGGGAGGATAATAGGTTTTGAACAATTTTGTCATGACACATTCTCCCGTGGCTGTTCGCCACCGCATAATTAAATCCGTGTTTAGTATATCACACATTTATCGCTCATGTCAAGTTTTGACACGGTAACCTTTTTTGTCATAGTATAGTATTATAGTATGGAAAGGCGCAAAAATACAAAAAAATGGCATCAGATGACTACATAAACCTGCGCGATGAGGAACTTTTGCGGCTTTCAATTGAAAGACCGTCCGTGTTCGGAGTGCTGGTGGAGCGGTATCAGGCGCCGTTTTTGAGAAAAGCCCACCACGTGCTCCGAAACCGCGAGGATGCGGAAGATGCCGTTCAGGAAGCGTTTACGAAAATTTATGTGAACGCCGCACGGTTTCAACCGCAAGAAGGAGCTTCATTCGGTTCTTGGGGTTACAAGATTCTTTTAAACACCTGCTTCACTTTCCATCAGAAAAGAAAAAGAATTTCAGGAAAGAGGGTCTTTCTTGAAGACGAAGTTCTTTATAATCTTGGAGATAAGTTTGATGAAGGCAAAGAAGCGGAACTGGGAGATCTTGTCGCCACACTCTTGTCGCACTTGCCGAAAAATTTGCATAGAGTGTTACATCTTCATTTTATCATGGGTTATAAACAGCAAGAGATCGCCGACATGGAAGGGGAGACGCTGGGTGCGGTGAAAACGAGAGTATTCCGAGCGAAGCGGGAATTGAAAAAGATATACGCCATGCAGAACGGAGAATAACAAATAAAAAAATAGAAAAATTAAGACGTCGCCATAATCTTTCTATTATTTTACTATCTTTACATCTTTCTATTATATTGTATGTCACAAAAAATATTAACAAACAGAATAATGCGCCGCGTGTATGCCGTTTGGGCGCTAAAAAAACTGACTTCGCCCTTTGCGATGAAGATATTCATTCTCGCGGGCATCTTAAAACAATCTTTCGCCATGGTGTCGGTTCCGAATGTCATAAAAAATTCACCGTCTTTTTCAAACCCCATAGCAAGTTCCGAGTTTTTAAGCCGCGCTTTTCTTAATACCGAAACATCCGTACAGCTTCTTTTTATTGCCGTCCTCGCGCTTTCCTTTTGGCTCATTCGCGATATGATGTCCAAACCGCTCGCCCTCAACTGCCAGAATTTGAGAAAGGCATAAATCCTCCTATTTTACGACCCAAACGCCCCGCAATTATTGCGGGGCGTTCTGTTTTTTGTTTGTTCGTCGTATTCTATTTTCAATTCTCTATTTTTGTTTATCGTCTAAAGTCCCTCGTCCATCGCCTCCCTCGCACTCGTCGCCTCCTCTTCCATTTTTTGCATTATCGTTTTGAGAATCTCATCGGCAACCTTTTTGTTTGCCTTATCGCGGAGGAACAGCCGTGTCGCGTCATATCCTCGGCCGAGCGCGATGTCGCCGTATTTATACGAGGAGCCGGATTTTTGCAAGACCTCGTATTTTTCTCCGAGCGCGATGATCTCGCCTTGCTTGGAAATGCCTTCATTGTACATGATGTCAAATTCCGTCTGTCGGAAGGGGGCGGCGACTTTGTTTTTGACCACTTTGACGCGCGTACGGTTTCCCATCACCTCGTCGCCTTTCTTTATCTGGGCGATGCGTCGGATATCCAAACGGACGGAAGTATAAAACTTAAGCGCTTTTCCTCCCGGCGTCGTTTCCGGATTGCCGAACATGACGCCAATTTGCATGCGGATCTGATTGATGAAAATAACCAGCCCCTTGCTTTTGTCCACGATGGCGGTCAATTTGCGGAGCGCTTGCGACATGAGACGCGCCTGTTTGCCGACGTGGTGCGCGCCCATTTCTCCCTCAATTTCGTCTTTCGGGGTAAGAGCCGCAACGGAGTCAATCACGATGACGTCAATTTTTCCGGAACGAACCAAGCTTTCGGTAATTTCCAACGCCTGTTCTCCGGTGTCGGGCTGGGAAACGAGCAAGTCGTTGATATTCACGCCGAGCCGTTTTGCATACTCGGGGTCAAGCGCGTGTTCCGCATCAATAAAGGCGCATATCCCGCCCTTTTTCTGCGCTTCGGCGATGACATGCAGGGAAAGCGTCGTTTTGCCGGAAGATTCGGGTCCGAATATTTCAATAATGCGCCCTCTCGGTAATCCGCCGATGCCGAGCGCGTGATCCAGGCCGATGGAGCCGGTCGGAATGGCGTCAATTCCCGTTTTCGGTTTATCGCCGAGTTTCATAATCGCCCCTTCGCCGAATTTGGTTTGTATCGCCTTGATGGTCGCATCAACGCTTTCATTGGATTTTTTCTCCTCTCGTTCCTTTTTTGCCATAAAAAATCAGTTAAAAGTTTATAAAGTTTATCAAGTT
>JBAYGK010000073.1:0-7400 GCA_041666665.1 Minisyncoccota bacterium | reverse complement strand
AACCACATATTCTCGCAAGACGACCTCTGGATGATTGCCGATCTCATAAAAAGCGACAAACTTCTTAATAACGGTTACGCTAATCTATTTTACGTGGAAGCGAGCGCTTCTGTCCTCGTTGTGTGCGTGGGCCGGAGTGGTTCCGGCTGGTACGTCTACGTTTGGGAGCTTGACGGGAACGGTCAGTGGAGCGGCGGGGACCGGGTGTTCTCTCGCAACAGTTGAATTTTTGAGACTTAGAAATTTGTTCCTTTGATACTTTGATTCTTTGTCGCTTGCGGAATGTAATACCATCTGCAATTAACCACTCCCTCGCTAAAGTTACCCTTCGTCGTCATACCGGACTTGATCCGGTATCCACGTCCGTTAAACACACATGGATCCCTTGTCCCGGCACGGGATGACGAATAGGGAGAAGTTTGTTAACGATGGTATAAGAATAAAGAAACGTTATGGTTGTGATATGGTGGCAATATCTTGATGTAAGCTCGTTCTAAAAATAATGGAAAAATCAAAAACAAATATTTATATAGACGGCGCAAATTTGCATCGTGCGGCGAAGGAACTCCATTTTGAAATTGATTACAAAAAATTTTACGGATGGCTTCGCCAAAAATATAATCCCGATAAGATATATCTTTTTATGGGGCTTATTCCTTCAAACGCAAAGCTTTATAATTACTTGCAAGAGTCGGGTTTTTCAATTATTTTTAAAGAAACGGTTTCCGTCGGTGTTGATATAAAAGGAAATTGCGATGCTGAATTGGTACTTCATTCCGTTTCAGACTTCTATACAAACAAGGCGGATACGTTCATACTTATTACCGGCGACGGAGATTTTGCTTGTTTGGTTAAATTTTTGTTGGAAAATAAAAAATATGTTTTTATTTTGGCGCCGCATAATAAAAAATGTTCTTTTCTTTTGCGTAAAAGCGGAGCGCGGCTTGTCTATTTAAATGATCTTTATCATAAATTTCAAAAAACAGAAATAAAAGAAAAAGCCCCCAATGAAGTCGGAACTTCATCAGGGTCTCTCCCATAGTTATGAAGTTATAATACTCTTTTGCGAAAAAAAGTCAATCATTTTTTGGAAATTTAAAATTTTATAATTATGCCCCAAGAACTCAACAAAATATGGAACGCCGGAAAACTCTTTGAGCCGAAGCCGGAATCGGAACAACCGGAAAAACAGCCGGAGTCCGAGCCCAACCCCTCCACCGTCAAACGCAAAAAGAGCGTCATCGGCGCTTTTATTGATAAACAGGAAGATCCGTTTAAAGAGAAGGTGGAAGCGGTGTTGAAAGGAGTTGAAGAAAAAACTCCCAAAGTAAAAAAAATATCGGAACCACTGAAAAAGAAAGAAAAACCAAAAGATGAGAACATTGAAGAAACGGTGATTGACGGAAAAGGTCAGAACTTCATAGGGACAAATCTTAAAGCAGGGGAACAAATAATAGTAAAAGGGAACGCCGGAGAATCTGTCGGTTATAATATGGAGGGCGGCGAGGTACATGTCAAAGGTGATGCGGGAGTTGAGACAGGGTGGTGCATGACAGATGGAGTGCTTCGCATCGACGGTGATGTTCGTTCTTTCCATGAATACGCTTTCGACGCTGATAATAAAGGCACCATCATTTGGAAAAAACAAAAAATTTGGGAAAACGGACAAAAAGTTGAACCCGGATGGACGAATCTTAAGGTTGAAGAAAAAATAGCCAAATAACATGTACATTGCCGGAATGGGGTTGCACCCCGTTCCGAAACATTTGAGCGGTCATATTGATTTATGATAAAATGAAAAGAGCGCGAGATTTCAAACGTTTCGGTTCGGGGTACAACTCCGAACCGGCGGTAAAAGAAATAATAACATGACAAATTTTAAAGAAAATTCCGATTTTAAAAACGCGGCGGTGCGAGAGAATGAGCCGATCGTTCCAAACAACGACGATATTGAAGAATTTTTGCACGATGAAAAGGCGTTGCTTTCTTCCATCGGTCTTTCCGGAGACGTATCGCTTGAGCGCATGGATGATCCGAAGATGATCATGGGGGTTGACCCGAAGACGAAGAAAATCTATTACAATCCGGATGCGCCGTATTTCAAAGAAAACGGCTATGACTTGCGCGGGAAACTGTTTGCGACCGGACATGAACTCGTCGCTCATGTGAAAGAGCTTGACCGCGATCCGGAAGCGTATCTGGAGAATTTTGATCGCATTCACGAGTCGGGAAAGGAGCATCTCGGATTTTTGCATAATATTTTTGAAGACGCGCAGGGAAACCGCACGCTCGTTTCAAAACTTCCATTTCTTGAAGAAGCGAAACGGGATATTTATGTAAAGAGGCTTTTTCCATCAAACGATTTCAGGAATGATCCGGATCATATGCAATTCGCGGAAGGGTTTCTACGCGAGGCGATGGTGCCGAACGATCCCGTTCTCGTATCCGACAAAGCGCGCGCCGCAATTGATTCGCTCAAAAAATTTGGAGAGAATGAAATGGATGTTTTGGATATCGTTACTTCGGAAGAACTTACGGTTAAGGACAAGCATAGAATTATGAAAAATATCGTTGAACCGATATTTGAAAAACTTCGCGAAGAAGACATACAAAAAGAGAAGGAAAAAGAGAAAGAAAAACAAAAAGATGGAAAAAGCGGCGATAAAAGCAAGGACAAACAAGAACAAGATTCAAATGGTGAAGGAAAAGAAGACGGAGAAGGAGAAGAAAAGGAAGAAGATAAAAAAAACGAGAAACAGAAAGGCGGAAAAAGCGGCGATAAAAGCAAGGATAAAAAAGATCAGGATTCAAACGACGAAAACAAAGAAGACGGGGAAGAGAAAGAAGAATCAAAAGACGAAAAAAACGGCAAAAAAGGCGAAGGGAAAAAGGATAAAAATGCGGGCGACGAAGGAAACGAAAATGGCGAAGGAGAAGAAAACGGCGAGAAGAAAGGATCAAAAAGCGGAAAAAGCGGCGGGAAGGGCGAAAAAGAGAAACAAGAGAAAGATTCAACCGGCGAAGATAAAAATGACGGAAAGGGGAAAGAAGGAAACGACGACGAACTCACCAAAGAGATTCTTGAACGTTTCAAAGAACAGTACAAAAAATTTGAAGAAAAAAATCCGCGTTTTCTTTCGCCGGAAGACCAGAAGGCTCTCCATGAAGCGATGAAGGAAGCGGCCGAAAAAAGAAAAAAAGAAGGGGGCGGAACGAAACCAAAATATGATCCGGAGGAAGAATATCTGAAAAACTGGGCGAAAGAGCACGGGCTTGATTATAAAGATGTAAAAAGCTATCGGAAAGAATTTGAACTTGTCCGCGGCTTGGTGGCTGAAATGCGCGAAGCGTTCAAAAAGATCGCCTCGCGCAGAATGAAGCAAAGATGGCGGCAGTCAAGAGTGCTGGAAACCGAAGGCGAAGAGCTTGCGGAAGAAACGCTCGTGTCCGCCGTGCTTGAATCGGCCGCCGGCGGCGAACCGCGCGCGTTCCGCGATATTGAACGGCGCGAATATCCGATGAAAAACTACGGCGCATTGGACATGTCGCTCCTCGCCGATATTTCCGGTTCCATGAGCGATGAAGGAAAAATAGAAATGGAGCGCGTCGTTGAAATTCTTTTTATGGAAGCGCTTGATGATTTCAAACGCGTCATATTGGAAACCGAACGGGAATACGGCGAATCGGCGGATCTTACGCTTCGCACTGAAGTACGCGGATTCGGCGACAGTGATTATGAAATGAAATCGCTTTCGCCCGAGTTTACCGAAGAGGAAAGAATCGGAATCTGGAAAAAACTTCATAATCCGAGCAGTAACGATACGAAAGATTATTTGTCTCTTGAAAAAGTGTTCGTCGGGATTACCCCTGAAGATGCGCAGGCGATTCGCGAGAAAAAACGGCGGAAAGTGGTCGTCGTTTGTTCCGACGGCGCAAGCGGAAATGAAACGCGATACGAAACGGCGCGCGCCAAGCTTGAGGAAATGGGTGTCATCGTGGTTGAATTCGGAATGCTCACATCGGAAAGAAAAGGGGCGACGGTCATAAATGATCTATCGCTTTTGCCAAGAAAAATGCAGGAAGTGATTTTACGATATACGGAAGACCTATAGATTTTATGCCTCGTCGCCGGTCTGGGGTTGCACCCCTGACCGAAACATTTGAGAGGTCATATTGATTTATGATAAACTGAAAAGAGCTCGAGATTTCAAACATTTCGGTTCGGGGTACAACCCCGAACCGGCGGTAAAAAAGAAAATATCCAAATATTAATACTTATATTTTATGCCCCAAGAACTCAACAAAATATGGAACGCGGGAAAACTCTTTGAGCCGAAGCCGGAACAAAAACCGGAACCGAAACCTGTCGAACCCAACCCCTCCACCATCAAACGCAAAAAGAGCGTCATCGGCGCTTTTATGGATAAACAGGAAGACCCGTTCAAAAAGAAAGTGGAAGCGGTGTTGAAAGGGGTTGAAGAAGTAAAACTCAAACCCGCGGAAAAAGCGCCCGATACGGAGAATCTGGAAAGCAACGGCATTGTCGTTGTCGGCCCGCTTGAGGAAGAATTTGACCCCAAAGAATTTTTTACCGACGACAACAAAAGCGCGCAACTGTTTGTTTTTGACGGTTTTAAAAACAAGATATCGGCATCGGCTCGCCATGTGAGCGAACAGCCATCAACCGATCTTTCTTCCTATACCCTAACCAAAGAGATGAACGATTCGGAAATTCGCGCGGAACTTCCAAAAAACCACGTATTCTCGCAAGACGACCTCTGGATGATTGCCGATCTCATAAAAAGCGACAAACTTCTTAATAACGGTAACGCTAACCTATTTTACGTGGAAGCGGGTGCGCTCGTCCTCGTTGTGCGCGTGGACTGGTATGGTTCCAGCTGGAACGTCGCCGATTGGGGTCTTGACAAGGGTGGTCTGTGGCACGGCGGGTGCCGGGTGTTCTCGCGCAACGGTTGAATTTTTGTCCGCCTACCGTAGTCGTCGCCGGACTGAGGTTGTACCTCTGTCCATGACGTTTGAGATGTCAACTTAAAGTTTAATACTGACCGCAATAACGCGCATTTTTTGCTTGACTTTTAAAATAAAATCGTTTATCATATACGCATACACGCCCCAGCCAGTTCGCTTTTGCGGATCCGCTGGGGTTTTTCGTTGTTTTGTAGTAAAATACTGATACGCATGCAAAGAATACTGCTTATTGACGGCGAAAATTTTAAAGGGAAAATGTCCTCGGTTTTTCGCCATGAAAAAAAGGAAAAACCGAATTGGCACGAATATGATTTTAAGGGATTGCTTGAAAAAGTTCTTGCGGGCATGGTGATAGAGCGAAAGATTTTTTACTTCGCTAAAATAGTTGAACATGAACAAACCCGCGAAAAATCAAAGCTACTGATAGAAGAACAGCGTCTTCTCAAGACCCATTTGGAAAAGCAGGGATTTGAGGTTATCCTCTCCGGAAGAGTCAGGGGGCAGATGGAGAATATTTTTTCAGAGAAACCGGTGCTTGTTTTTAAAGAAAAAGGCGTTGATGTGAAGATTGCCGTAGATATGGTTTCTTTCGCATGCGATAAAAGGGCGGAAGAAATTATTCTCGGCAGTTCTGACTCCGATTTGCAACCGGCGGTCAACGAGGTAAAAAAGCGTTTTGTTCAATGCGTGTATCTCGGTTTTGAAACTCAGCCGAACAAAGGGCTTTCCTACAATACACACCGCACTATTCTCATCAGAAATGCGGAGATTATTGAATTTTCTTCAGTCAAAAAATGAAACTCGTTGAGCAGATCAATATGTAGTCATACAACGAGAAAAGAACAGTCTTTACCAAAGAACCGGAAATAAAGAGAAAATATAAAATATTTTTTAATACAATCCTATGCCCCAAGAACTCAACAAAATATGGAACGCCGGAAAACTCTTTGAACCGAAGCCTGAACCGGAACAACCGGCAAAACAGCCGGAGTCCGAACCCAACCCCTCCACCATCAAACGCAAAAAGAGCGTCATCGGCGCTTTTATGGATAAACAAGAAGATCCGTTTAAAGAGAAAGTGGAAGCGGTGCTGAAAGGGATTGAAGAAAGTGGAGAGGAAACAAAGCCCGCCTCTGCTCCGGCTATGGCGGGCAAGGAGGAAAAACCAGTTTCGCCCGATACAGAGGTTATTGTCGGAACGGGGCAGAATAAAATCGGAAAAAATCTTGCTACCGGGAAAAGTATTTGTGTTGAAGGAAATGCGGGCGATTATATAGGTGATGACATGTCCGGCGGAAAGATTTACGTGGAAGGCAATGCGGGAGAAAGGACCGGTTTCTTCATGTTCGGCGGGGAGATTCATGTAAAAGGAGATTCAGGCAACAATACTGGTGTCTTCATGGGTAACGGTACTCTCCACATTGACGGCGATGTCGCTTCTTTTGACAAAACCGCATTTCGTCCGGATAATAAAGGAACTATTATCTGGAAAGGACAAACAATTTGGGAGAACGGACAAAAGGTTGAACACGGATGGACGAATCTTAAAGTTAAAGAAAAAATAGCCAAATAACATGTACGTCGCCGGAATGGGGTTGCACCCCGTTCCGAAACATTTGAGCGGTCATATTGTATTGATTTATGATAAACTGAAAAAAGTGCGAGATTTCAAACGTTTCGGTTCGGGGTATAACCCCGAACCGGCGGTAAATCTTAACGTTAGAGATAAAATAGCCAAACAACACTCATATTCATGCCACAAGAACTCAACAAAATATGGAACGCCGGAAAACTCTTTGAGCAGAAACCGGAACAACCGGCAAAACAGCCGGAGTCTGAACCCAACCCCTCCACCGTCAAACGCAAAAAGAGTGTCATCGGCGCTTTTATGGATAAACAGGAAGATCCGTTCAAAGAGAAAGTGGAAAAGGTGCTGGAAGGGGTTGAGGAAACGAATCCTGCACCCGAACCTGTGAAAGAGGAAGAAAAACTTATCCCAGCCAAGGCGGAGGTGGTTGTCGGAACGGTGCAAGATGGCATCGGACATCATCTTACTGCAAGGAAAAGTATTTATGTGAAAGGCGATGCGGGAGATGCGACTGGTGAATCCATGACTGGTGGCATTCTTCGTATTGACGGTGATGTCCACTCTTTCGGTAAAAACACTTTCTCTCCAAACAATAAAGGCGCCATCATTTGGAAAGGAGAAACGATTTGGCAGAACGGACGAAAAGTTGAACCCGGATGGACGAATCTTAACGTTAAAGCAAAAATAGCTAAATAACATTAAAATAAAAAAAATAAATCCATGAAGTTTTTAAATTGGTTCGTGTGGTTTTTTATATTTTGTTTGGTGGTCGGTTCTTCCTATGGACAGAACGGCGGATTGGCCGTTATCGCCGTTTTTGTTT
>JBAYGK010000072.1:0-7511 GCA_041666665.1 Minisyncoccota bacterium | reverse complement strand
AGGACACCTATTGTGGCAAAATAATAAAACTCATATGAATAACAAAAAACAAGGTTTTACTTTGATTGAGCTTATGGTGGTTATCGCTCTTATCACCTTGCTTGCGAGCGTTATTCTTGCATCAGTGAGGACGGCGGGAGCCAAAGGAAGAGATGCGGCGCGAAGAGAGAATTTATCGGCGGTCAAGTTGGCGCTGGAACTTCGCTTCAATGAACTCAATAATTATCCGACTGTTGGAAATGAAACAACACCGTGGACTGATGCCGGCGTTTCCTCAGCACTCACGGCATATCTTCCGGGCGGTACTCCCAAAGATCCGCTTGATCCCACATGGCATGCCCCTTATTACAGAAGTGACGGAAGCGTTTATTCCATCAAAATGGAATATGAAAACGGAGATATATGCAAAACAGGCGGTTCCGGCGTGGATCCGGCGTGGTTTGACGGTGCGGAACTTTGCGAGAAATGATGATGCCGGTTTTTCCGATCAGTTAAAAAAATAATCCCGTACGGACAAACCGTACGGGATTTTGAATAAAATATTATTCTTTGCTTCAGCTTTTTGCGAATGTTTCAAATGGGACGACCGGACGGCCGAGAGATTCAAGCGCCATGCCGGTAGCTTCCGCAATCTCATATCCTTCGGAAAGAAGTTTTGAACGTTCTTTGTCGGAAAGGCGATAGGTTCCGCCTTCCACGATGCGTTTGACGAGTGCCACGGCTTCAAAGTAGTTTTCCACTTCAATGACGGAATCTCCGAAACCGAGCGTTTCTTTGGAAACATTCAGAAGGGTGTCGTTGTCTTTGACCGCAATGATGGGAATGCCTTTTTCTGCCGCCTTAAGCATGGGCAATCCGCCGAGCGAATTCCACGGAGCAACGATTGCGGCGACATCAGCGAGCCCGATCCAATCGGGAGAAAGATTTTCACGCGCATTCACGTTGAGGAAATGGATCCTTGGCGAATGAGAAAGTCCTTGCATAACGCATCCGAGATAACCGGGGGCGCCGATAACTTCGCCGGCGGCGCGGGCATCTATGAGTTTCCTGCCAAACAAATCGCCCACTTCTTCTTCGTAGAGCAATGGGCCATGCGCGACCATTTTGCCCGAGCGCCATGAAAGCAAATGAGAAATAACCGCTTCCAAACCGCCGTGCGGGTCCGGAGTTTTACCGGCATGATACAGATCAAGCGCTCCTTCCGGAATTGCTATTTGCGTTCCGACAACGATTGCGTCAATCTCGTGCGCGCGATTTTTGAGCAGTTGATCCATCGCTTTGATGAGCGTGAGCGGTTTGCCGATCTCTCCTGTTATTGCGCCGGATTCGTTTTGGAACGAACGGCTCATGACGTGTTCGTCTGTTATAACATAGTTGGAAATATTGATTCCGCCCGCAAAACGGCACCAGTCTGCGGTCAGAAGACACCACCGGCGGACATTCTCATAATTTTCTCCGTGGTCAAGAATAAGTCCGATCTGATTCAGTTTTTTTGCCGGACGCACTACGACGCGGCCTTGGAAAAGATTGTCCAAGGTATGACCTTCCGTGTAAACGACATTCGGCAACATAAAAGTTGCAACCGCCGCATTTACCGCATTCGGATTGGTAATACAGAAGTCCGCCACCGATGCGAGCAAGTTGGTCGCAGGCGAAGCATCGGCGATATATCCTCCGATGGAAGCGCGAACGCCCGTCGGAACGATATGTACGACGACTTTTTTGCTTCCTTTCGGATGTTCGTATTCCGGATGAATTTCTATGGAAAGCGGACGATTTGCTTCCGCAATCGCCATTTCAACCGTGGCAACGCCGTCTTTCACGAAGTTGATGGAGTGGCGGAGAATATGTTCGTTGGGCTGTAAAATATCAGCAAGATGTTTTGCCACATATTTCCCCATTATTTTTATGGGGACATCGGCAACGGGAATCAGAACTTGTTTGTTGTAGACGCGCGTGATCATTTCGCCCTCCTTTTTCTGTTGTAAAGCAACTCATGTATCTGCCCTGACAATAGCCCAGTTAGATATTTTAGTCAACCCCGTTAGAAAATTTCAGAGAGTATTTATCCCCATGATTCTTTTTTTACGCTAAACTTTAAGCGGACATTTCAAACATCACGGACTTGGGGTACAACCCCAGTCCGGCGGACGATAGAAAAATTAAGTTTTTGAGGGATGTAAAGATGCATCGTATAAACATACAAGGCCCGCCACGGTGACGTGGTCGGGCCTTTTTTACAATTCTCAATTACATGCGGGCGAGGGGGCTGATGCCGTCAAATATCCAGACCTCGTGTTTTTCCCAAGCAAGGGATTGCGCCACATATTCGTCCTTTTTCCAGACAGGAGCATCGCACGCGGCATAGAGCCATTTTACGCTTTGCGGAAGATTTTTAATTTCTTCCGGAATTTCAACATGCACGGTTTCAATATGACCGTAAATCTTATTTTTTGCTTTCATTTTATCTTCTCCGTTTTTTCCTGTTTTTTGTATTTCTCCAGATTTTGTCTTTTCCATTTTTTGCTGTTTTCTACTTCTCTCCAGAGTAAAAACCAAAGACAAAGAAATAATAGAATCCAGATGCCACCAATTAAAGCAGAGGCTAAGACCAACCACAGAGTCTCGCTCCATGCGTCATTGAGATAGCTATGAATCAAACCAACAATTAACCAAATGGTAATACCAACTAACCATGAAATCATATTATTCTCCTGCTGAATGTAAACGAATTTCTAGGGTTGATTATAACACTCCTTTATTGATTTTGTCAATAACTCCTCCGCGTCGCTTTCTTTCATCTCCGGCGGAATGCCGAATATCTTGATATTTTTGAGTTTGCCCAGTTTTTGCAGATAAATAAGATTGAAAAAAGCGTCAAAATCATGAACGGATACGCGCGGCGCTTCCATGAAATGTTTGAGGTCGTCAAAAACGGTCAATTCTTTGATGCCGACGACCGTATCTATCATGACCATTTCTTCGGGAATTTTCCACTCCTCGTTCGGGTCAAGAACGGTAAAATCAATATCGGGGAAACGGCTTTCAAGTACGGGAAGAACCCGCAAGGGAAGCGAGTCCATCTCAAGATCGGAATTGCCGAAGAGGTATATTGTTTTTTTCATAGAGGATTGTTTTTTTATCCGTCATTCCCGCGTAGGCGGGAATCCAGAGTTTACGATATGAAGAATGTGACAATATAAAGGTTCGTTTACAAAAATAACATTATTGCTTTTACTCTGGATCCCCGCATTCGCGAGGATGAAGAAGTGGGGATTACTCTTCAACAAGGTCGTCATACAAATCTTTCCATGTAGGATTTTCTTTCTCGATCAATCTTAATTTCCATTGCCTATTCCATTTTTTTAATTGTTTTTCTCTTTCTATTGCGCCACGAATGTCGTCTGCCATTTCGTAATATACTAAGGTATGAATATTATATTTTTTGGTGAATCCATCAACGGCGCTTGTTTTGTGTTCATACACCCGTTTTACTAAATCGGAAGTAACGCCGATATAGAGCGTACCGTTTCTTTCACTTGCCATAATGTAAACAAAACCGGTTTTCATGTTTTTGTTCGTCATTCCCCTGAAGAAGGGAATATAGAGTTTGTCGTACTGGCTCTGGATTCCCGCCTTCGCGGGAATGACGGATTGGGTTATATCGTTTGATTAGCAATATCAATGTGGTGTTGTGTGTATCTTTTCAAATTCTCCGCCTGCCTCTTCGTAATCTTTTCGCAGATGACGCTCCAGTGAATAGACACCAAATCGCCCTTTTTTAACTGCTCAATATCATAATCCGATTCCAATCTTCGCAAAAGTTTTTTCTCCGTCGCCAGTCCGAGAAACAGCTTTCCGTTTTCGTAGAGCAGGGGTTCAGTTTTTACGATAATAAAAGGGCCGGATACCGACATGACCGCCCCGACGCTGACCAGACATTCGCTGATATTTTCCAAAGAATGTTCGCGCAGGGAGTGCCCTGTTCTTTTCCAAATGTCCAAAACGTGAAAGGAGTGGTGGGGGAGAGCGCCTTGCCCTATTTTTTCGGCGACCAATTCAAAAGATTTTGCGCCGAGTTTGTTTTTCAATTGAAGCCCGTCGCGCAGGTGTTCATACAATTTTTGTTTCGGTATGCGGTCAAGCAGGGCATTGCCGATCCAATATGCTTCAACCACCTTGTCATCAAGCGGGTCTTTTATTTTATTTGCTTCGGCGATATGGCGGAGATACGGATACATCGTTTCAAACTGTGAAAGCAGTTCGGATAATCCCTCACCCTCTTCTTTTTCGCTGATATGCGAAAAAATCTCGCGGTTTTTGTCGGGACCGCAATAGTGCAAGCGATTTGGTCCGAAAGCATATCGGGAACAGCGAAGAATTCCATCCATTGAATTATAAATAGAAAAATAGAAAGATATGAAAATAAAAAGATTACGACGACGGTAATAATGTTTCTATTTTATTATTTTATTATTCGTCTAATCTTTCTATTATTCTATTTTTATATTTTTCTATTCGTTTTTTATCGTATCGTATAGCCTCCGTCAACCGTGATGACTTGTCCGGTGATATAATTCGCCTTATTGGAAGCGAGAAAGACTACGGCTTCGGCAACATCCTCCGGTTTTCCCAGACGCCTTTCGGGGGCGGTTGTCGTCATTTTTTCGGAAGCTTCATTCATCCACGCGGTATTTCCTCCGGGAATATCCATTATTCCGACGGCAACGGCATTCACGTTTATCTTTTTCATGGCGAGTTCCACGGCCATTGCTCTCGTCATCGCCTCCATTCCTCCTTTTGAAGCGCTGTACAGAACAAGACCGTTCCAGCCCATTTGCGCGGCGACGGAAGAAATGTTTATGATTTTTCCTCCCTCTTTCATTTCTCTGACGGCGGCTTGGGAACAGAGCAGAGCGCCTCTCAGGTTCGTATTCATGAGCAATTCCCAGTCGGAGATACTGATGTTTTCAAAAGAATTAAAAGGGAAAATTTCCGTTCCGTTTACCAAAACATCCACCTTTTTGTATCGGGTGAGCGTTTTGATCAGAAGTTCGTCCGTATCTTCTTTTTTGACAACATCGCATTTGACGGCGAGGCATTCTTCCGCAAGACCTATTATTTCGTTCGCGACTTCTCCAGCCTTTGCGTAATCGGGATCGCTTACGACGACATTGTATCCTTCTTTTGCAAATGCGTGAGCGATACCCCTGACGACTGCCGAGCCGACACCCGTCACGATCACGGTTCTTTCTTTTATTACCATGTTTTTACAGATTGTTTAAAATGATAAGGCACTCTTTTATGATAAATGGTATTCAATGCGTTCGCAAGGGCTTATTTCCACACGGGCGATTTTTTCACGCTTTTCTTCGGCAGAAAGAGCGAGATTCCGAAAATGGCGAGCATGACGAGCACGATCGTTCCGCCGGTGGAAAGATTGAAATAAAACGCGCAGATAATGCCGAAAATAACGGAAAAGACGGAAATGATTTCCGAGCACAGAATGGTTTGCGTGAATCCTTTTTTGAATTGAAGCGCGGTAATGACGGGGATAACCATAAGGGCGGAGATGAGGAGAATGCCGACAATCGGAATGGAAAGCGAAACAACGAGCGCCGCAAGGAGAATAAGAAGAAAGTTTATGAACTGAACGGGAATTCCGCCGGCCATGGCCGCTTCTTCATCAAAGGAAATATAAACGAGCTCTTTGTAAAAAAGGAATAAAGCGAGGGAAACGATTGCGGCAAGGACAGCCATAACGTAAATATCGCCCATGGTTACCGTCACGATGCTTCCGAAAAGATAATTCAGAAGATTGATATTGAAACCTTTTGCGATGCTCAAAAGAACGACTCCGAAGGCGAGGCTTCCCGAAAGAAAGAGCGCCAAAGCCGATTCGCCGTATATTTTTTTTGAAGTGCGGAGGCGTTCAATTCCGACCGAGGAGAGGGTGGTTGCGCCGATGGCGGCATACACGGGGTTGATTCCGAGCATAAGTCCGAGCGCGATGCCCGCAAGCGAAACATGCGCGAGCGTATCGGCGATGAGGGAATACCTGCGGAGAACGAGGAATATCCCGATGAGTGGTGCGATAAGCGCGACAATAATGCCCGCCTCCAAACCCCTCACCATAAAACCGTATTGAAAAATATCTAAGACCATAATTTCTTGAATAAACTTTTTTGTTAAAATTTCGCTCTGTTTAAAAAACTTCTTTTCTCGTTACATAATTTCCAATATCCAATTTCTAATTTCCAACAAAATGTCTAATGTCCAATGAAATAATCGTCGTTTCATTGGAAATTGGATATTGGTAATTGGAAATTTTTTATATATGGTGGTGTCCGATAAATTTGACGCTTTCTCCCGCAATCATTTGCGCGTGGCTGTCTTTCAGGAATTCGTCGGGAGTTTCATGACAGACGAGCGTTCGGTCAACGCAGGCGACATGCATCACCTCTTTCAAGATTTTTTCAATGTCATGAGAGACGAGCACGACGGTCAAACCGAGCTCCTGATTGAGTTTTTTCGCGAGCGCGTAAAATTCTTCCTGAGTTTTTATGTCAATTCCGGCGGTCGGCTCATCAAGGAAAATGATTTTCGGTTCTCCCGCAATCGCTCTCGCGATGAATACTCTTTGCTGTTGTCCTCCCGAAAGATCGCCGATCTGGCGGTTTTCGTATTCTTGCATGCCGACTTCGCCGAGCGCTTTTTTTGCGGCGAACTCATCTTCGCGCGTGGTTCGGTGAAGCAATCCTCTTTTTCCGTAGCGCCCCATAAGGACGACCTCTTTCACCGTGGCGGGGAAATTCGCGTCAAAATTCGTCGCTTTTTGCGGAACATAACCGATATCCGACCATTTTTTGTATTTTTTCAATTCCGTTCCGAAAATTTTTACCTCGCCTTTCGTCGGACGAAGAAGCCCCAGCATAATTTTGAGAAGTGTTGTTTTTCCGGCACCGTTCGGTCCGACAATGCCGAGATAATCTCCCTCATGAAGCTCAAGGGAAATCCCGCTCAAAACTTCTTCATTGCTTCCGTACGCAAAGGAAACATCAATGAGTTCAATGATTTTTTTTGTGTGATCCGCCCCGTTAGAAAATTTCAAAAAGGGTTTTATTTTATTTTCTTCCTTTATTTCCATATTTGTTTGCTGTTGTATTTGTTCTGTTTGTGATTTTCTAACGGGGCGAGCATGATAATGCTGTTTGCAAATTGGCGAGATTGTCGCGCATAATGCTCAAATAATTTTTTCCGCTTCGTTCCTCTTCCGCGGTAAGCCCTTCAAGGGGATTTAGGACGAGAGTTTTGGCTCCGATTTCATCGGCAATCATTTGCGAGAGTTCCGGACTGGCGAGCGATTCAAAAAAGATATATTTGACGTTGTTCTTTTTGGCAAATGTTACGATGTCCGTCAATTGTTTTGGCGATGGTTCGGCATCGGGGGAAAGTCCTGCAATGGAAATTTGTTCCAATCCATAGTTATCCGCCAAATAACCGAAAGCGTT
>JBAYGK010000071.1:0-7574 GCA_041666665.1 Minisyncoccota bacterium | reverse complement strand
TCAGTCGCAAGAAAAAACGCTCTCCGACGAAGAGGTGAATTTGATTATGGAGAAAGTAACCGCTTCGCTAAACGAGAAAGAAGGATGGAAAGTGAGATAAACGGAGAAAAAAGAAAAAAGTTCATCGTCGCGCATCGCCGCTTTTAACTTTTTACTTTTAACTTTTTTATTTTATGCGTTTAGTCGTCCCCTATATTTCGCAATATCTTGATGTTTCCGACCCGTATTGGAAGGATCGTTCTTGTTCCGTGGCATGCCTTTGGATGGCGCTTTCCATGAAAAGAAAAATGCCGCCGCTTGATATTCTTGTTCCCGAAGCGGCGCGCAAATACGGGTATGATCCCGCTCGCGGTTGGACGCATGAGGCGATCGTGTCGCTTTTTGCAGATTATGGCGTTCGCGCCGAAAGGAAGGAATTCAAAACGGATGAGCTTTTTCGCGACGGAGTGCGAGAAATAATCGCCTCTCTTTCTTCCGGAAATCCGGTTCTCATCTCCGCAATAAAAAATTGGAAGGAAGAAAAAAATTTTCACACTGTGCTCTTTGTCGGATTTGACGCGGATGAAAAAGGCGATATTTTTGGATTTTATTACCACGATTCGGCTTCGGAGGATAGGGAAAAAGGGCAAAATCTTTTCGTTCCATTTGACACCTTTAAAAAATACTGGCGGCGTTTGGCCGTTTTCCCGAAATTATAAAAACTGTGGAAAACTTTTTGCTTGTATTTTTTAAAGTGGTGTATAATTAACGCATAAAGAAATTTAATAAGAAATGCATTTTTATGTGTGACGAATCCAATATCATTTTAACGCTTGAACCGGTGAACCAAGAAACCGATGACAGCCGGGATATTTCACGCGCGGAATTCATTGAAAAACAACTTGCCGAGCTGTTGGAAAGGGGAAGCGGTCCGGCTTCCGCCGGAGATATTTGTGCGGCAATGGAGGACGAAGAAGAAACGGACATTGAAGAGGATGAGGAAGAAACGGAAGGCGAGGAAGAAGATGATATCCAAAATCTTTCGCATGCCGAACTCGTTGAACGCCAGCTTGCCGAGATAATAGGCGAAGATAATCGCAGATATGCCCGTCATGCTCTCGGACGCGAACCGTCGCTCGGAGATTTGGTGGTGCACTACGCGCAAAACGGCGGTCCCGAAGATTTTCAAAGAAGACACGGCAAACCGACCTGCATTGTCCGAATAGATTTCTACGATTAAAATAAAAAAATAAACTCCGGCAAAGTTGCCGGAGTTTTTTTGTTAGTCTACGATAACAATTCGTGAAGCGTCAACTATAATTGAGCAAGGAGCGAGGATTGCATCTATTGCAACTGCAAATTCAAACCTTCCGGTTTTTTCATTATTCGTGTCTGTCTCCAGCATCACACAAGAAAGTAATTGCTCGCGTTTTGTGCCGGAAACGAGTTCAACAAATTTTACAAAAGAACAGACGCGGGAGAGATTTGCAACCTTGGGGTATTTGTATACATAAACATTTCCCGTAATGGGGGAGTATTTCACGCATCGGTACTGTTGTTGGTCTTCCACCTTGCGAAGCGCCTCTTTTGCCAATTTAATCGTATTCATTATTGCTACCTCGTTGTTGAAGAGAAAGAACCTTTTCAGAGTATATCATATAGACTCAGAATGTCAAGTACCTTTCTTTCCGTATTTTTGGTATAATAAACGAGTATAAAAAAGCATAAAAAGTGGCTTAAAACAAGCTCCTCTATTCATTCATATGTCAAAAAAAGAAGAAGAAAATAAAGCATCGGCGAGTTATAGCGCGAAAGACATTTCCGTTCTGGAAGGACTTGAGCCGGTTCGCCGACGTCCGGGAATGTATATCGGATCAACCGGCGTTGAAGGTCTGCACCATCTTATCTGGGAAATTTTTGACAACTCTCGCGATGAAGCGATGGGAGGTTTTTCGGACGACATTGAAGTTGCCCTTTTGCCCGGAAATCGCGTGCGCGTTACCGACAACGGTCGCGGCATTCCCGTTGACATCCACCCGAAAACAAAAGTTTCCGCCCTTGAAACGATTATCACGACGCTCCACGCGGGCGGAAAATTCGGCGAAGGCGGATACAAAGTTTCCGGCGGATTGCACGGCGTCGGTTCTTCCGTCGTGAACGCTCTTTCCAAGTTCATGTATGTTATTGTCCATAAGGACGGAGGAATCCATTTTCAGGAATATTCCCGCGGGAAAAGAAAAAATCCGGTCAAGAAAATCGGCAAAACCGATATCCACGGAACCATCGTTGCATTTGAGCCTGATCCTGAAATTTTCAGCGAAATTAAATTTACGCTTTCTCAGGTGATTTCTCATTTGCGGCAACAAGCGTATCTTATCCGCGGTCTTCGCGTGAGCATTTTAGACGCGCGCGAGTATAAGGGGGAAATAGAAGACCAAAGCGTTTTTTATCTCCGCGATCTCGGTCTTGAAATTCCGTCCTCCACTTTTTATTTTGAAGGAGGTTTGATTTCTCTGGTGAGATTTTACAATGAAATCCAAAAGCCGGTTCACAAAAATATTTTTTACTGCAATAAGGAAGTTGATAAAGTCGGCGTTGAAATCGCGCTTCAATACGTTGATGATATTTCGTCCCGCGAGATGGCGTTTGCCAACAATACCTTCAACCCCGAAGGAGGAATGCATGTTACCGGTTTCCGCACGGCCCTCACTCGCGCGCTCAATGACTATGCAAAGAAAAACAATCTGGTGAAAGAAGGCGATGATGCGTTTACCGGCGACGATGTCAGAGAGGGGCTTACCGTGGCTATTTCGGTAAAGCTTCGCGAAATCCAATTTGAAGGTCAAACCAAGGCGAAATTGGGTTCGGTGGAAGCGCGCGGAGCGGTTGATAAGGTTTTTTCGGAAACTTTCGGCATGTTTCTTGAAGAGCATCCCGATGATGGTCGGGCGATGATAAACAAAGTGATCATTGCTCTGCGCGCCCGCAAGGCCGCGAAAGCCGCGAAGGATAGCGTCTTGCGCAAAGGGGCGCTGGAAGGACTCACTCTTCCCGGAAAACTCGCCGATTGTCAATCGCACAGCGCGGAAGAATCGGAAATATTCATCGTTGAGGGAGACTCCGCCGGCGGTTCAAGCAAGCAGGGTCGCGACAGAAGAACGCAGGCGATATTGCCGCTCAAGGGAAAAATTTTAAATGTTGAACGCGCGCGTCTTGATAAGATGCTCGCCTCCAAAGAAGTGAAATCGTTGGTCATCGCGATGGGTACGGCAATAGGCGACACATTTGATATTTCCAAACTCCGCTATCATAAGATTATCATCGCGACGGATGCCGACGTGGACGGCGCGCACATCACCACATTGCTTCTCACTCTTTTTTACCGCTATTTCAAACCGCTCATAGAGGGAGGATATATTTATATCGCCCAGCCGCCTTTGTATAAAATAAAGAGAGGGAAGGAAATTCTTTACGCTTATTCCGATGAAGAAAAAATAAAGATACTCGGAAAAGATGCCGAGATGGAGGAGATTGAACCCGCCTCCGCCGAAGATTCCGGTGAAACGACGGAAGAGGGAAATGAGGGGGGAGAGGAAACGCCGGAAGCCGTGAAGAAAAATTCTTCCAAGGTGTCCATTCAACGCTACAAAGGTCTCGGAGAAATGAATCCCGAAGAATTATGGGAAACGACGATGGATCCGGCTCGGCGCGTTTTGAAACAAGTTCACATAGAAGACGTCAGAGACGCCGACCGCACATTTGATATCCTTATGGGAACGGATGTTCCTTCGCGAAAATCTTTCATTCAGTCCAACGCAAAATTGGCCACGCTGGACGTTTAATCTCAAACAATAAAAAGCGCGTTCATTTTATTTTATGGCGCGCTTTTTGTCTATACGGTCAATTTGCTCATATGCCACAATTCTATTCTGAAGTGCAACATCGCGTTAATGGTCGGTGGTAGAAAAATTGACAGCGTAAAAGAAAAATGCTATTATCAGCGAGGCTTTTTATTTTGAACTTTGATACTTTTCACCTGAAGGAGGTGCAAAATGAATGAAAAAAGATTAAGAAAAATCGCATCGGTGACGCACGAGATTGCCAATATGGGAATGGCGCCAAACGATGTTGAACTTCCGCAGATGTTTATCTATACCGGCGGATTAGGCACACTTGAGGGGGCGGCCGCCAGAGCGGGGAGAAATTTGGACGTTCCGATGGTTATGTTTTCTCTCCTTGCGCGGTATGGTTATTACGACCAAACTATTTATGAAAAAGACGGTACGCTCCATATGGGAGTGGAATTTATTCGTCGCGATTATTCCGACATGCTGGAAGATACGGGTGTTACCGTTACTGTTGATATATGCGGAAAGCCGAATTTTTTAAAAGTTTGGAAAGTCCCCGGCAAGGTCTTTGGAACGGTTGATGAATATTTGCTTTGCGCCGATATAGATGAGAACGGAAAAATAGAACAATGGACGGATGAGAACGGAAAAATAAAAGAATGTGTTCCCATTGAACGAGAGAATACGCGGTATCTGTATGCCGGTCCAATCCGCGTCGGCGGAAACTACGAACGAAAGATTGCTCAAGACATGCTCTTGGGCATCGGTTCTGTGAAAGCGTCGGAAGCGCTTGGTCTTGATATTGACATATGGCACATGCAAGAAAGCCACACTGCCATGACCGGGCTTTATCTTCTTGAAAAAGAATTGCCGGCGGTTGCCGTATTGGACTCTCTTTCACGAAACGAGAGGGAGAGAATTATCAATGAAGCGATTGAACGGGTAAAATCTCATTTGCTTTATACTAACCATACACCTGATCAGGCGGGAAATTTTAAGTGCGGTATGGATATGCTCACGAAGATGTACCGAGGGCTTTCACCGGATCTTTTGAAACGACTTGGCAATGATCCTCTTTATCCGACAGGATTTAATTTTGGCGCGGCGTGTCTCCGTCTTTCAAGACTGGCAAACGCCGTATCTAAAAAGCATTTGGAAGTTACAAAAGCGATGTTTTCTTACGTGGAAGACGGCGCACCGATAATTTCAATTACGAATGGAAGTTTACTGAAAGATTTCTTTCAACCGCCAATGTTTGCCGGTGCTCGCACATGGGAAGAATTGCAACGGGCAAACATGAGAGGAAAAAGACAACTGAATGAATTTTTGCGCGGATATTGCGGAAAAGAAATTGATATTAATGTTCCTGTTGTCGTGTTTGCCCGCCGATTTGCGCAATATAAGCGTCCCGATTTGCTTTTGAAGTTTTCTCGCGATTGGTTGCTCAATCGGCTGGGAACAAAGCGGTTTCAGTTGGTTATTGCGGGGAAACCTCATCCTGATGATAATGATATGATCAGCGCTTGGACGAATTGGCTTCGCTTGGCCAAAGAGTATCCGAATATTATTGTCGTTCCAAACTATGATATGCACATCTCTAAAATATTAAAGATGGGTGCGGACATATGGCTCAATACGCCAAGGGTTGGTATGGAAGCATGCGGCACTTCAGGACAAAGCGCGGCGGCGGATGGAGCGATCAACATGTCCACCATTGACGGATGGATGTGCGAGGAAGACCCAAGCAATTTCTTTGCATTCGGCACTCAGTTCCCGACATCAAATATGGATATGTATGATGCGAACGATGAGAAGAATGGTCTGACCGTTGTGATGGATCGCGCACTTGACCTGTATTACAACAATCCCGAGGAATGGCACAAAATGGCTCTTCGCGGAAAGCTTGATGCGGAACGAAAATGGAACGCCGAACGCATGATGCAAGAGTATATTGACAAAATGTATACGCTATAATTTTTTCTTAGCGTGATAGACACAAAGGGCGATCTTCGGATCGCCCTTTTTTTGAATCTGTAAAATTCATTTCAGCATTTGTCCAGTTTTGATTTTTTTCGTGAAAAACACTGAAAATTAGCCATAAAAAAACATCCCCAATTGCATCCTTAAGCGTTTTATTTAACGAGCCGGTTTTTTTGACTCCGGCGGGTCTTTCGGGTAGAATGGGGGTACTTATATGTTGAAGAAATTCAAACAAATGTTCGCCAATGATATCGGGATTGATCTCGGAACGACCAACACACTTGTCTATGTGAGCGGTCACGGAATTGTTATCAACGAACCGACCGTTGTGGCGGTAAATCAAAAGACGGGGCAAGTAGTGGCGGTCGGTCATGCGGCGAAAGAAATGCTCGGACGAACTCCTTCGCACATCGTTGCGATCAAACCTCTCGTTGACGGAGTTATTTCCGATTTTGAGATAACGCAGGAGCTTCTTTCTTATTTCATCAATAATGCCAACAAAATTTCCAAGAAGATGTCCCGACCGCGCATTGTGGTGGGTGTACCATCCGGAATTACCAACGTGGAAACGCGCGCCGTAAAAGATGCCGCGCGTAATGCCGGCGCTCGCGATGTGTATATTATTGAAGAACCGATGGCCGCCGCTATCGGCATACGCCTTCCCGTAAACGATCCCGTGGGAAGCATGATTATTGATATCGGCGGAGGTACGACGGATATCGCCGTAATTTCTCTCGGCGGTATCGTGAAATCAAAAAATCTGCGCATTGCAGGAGACAAATTCAACGAGGATATTATCGCCTACATCAGAAACGAATTTAAAATCTTGACGGGAGAAAAAACCGCCGAAACGATAAAAATAAGCATCGGTTCGGTGATAAAAAACGATGTTCCCATGGAGGCTTCTCTCCGCGGCCGCGATCTTATCACGGGGCTTCCGAGGGAGGTTGTTATTACGGACTCGGACATACGGGAAGCGATGTCTCAATCGGTCAGCATGCTTGTATCGTCAGTGAAAGAAGTACTGGAGGAAACACCGCCGGAAGTTCTTTCAGATGTCATGAACCGCGGTATTGTGCTTGTGGGCGGCGGTGCGCTCATCCGCGGGCTTGATAAAATTCTTTATGAGGAGCTAAAAATACCCATACACATAGCCGAAGATCCGCTTACCTGCATTGCCCGAGGCACGGGGATTGTCATTGAACGGCTTGACCTCTACAAAGAAGCGCTGATATACGAGGACGACGAAGCGCCGCCGACGGAATAATCAGGCAGTGGTTTGTTGACGTTTTGAAAAATTTTAGAAAATTGCAATTTTCCGGAAATTGATTTGCGTTTCTTGAAAATTTTGATATCCGATTTCTCCCGTTTGCAAGCCCGGGTCTCGCCGGCGGGCGGCAGTAACACAATGCCAAATTCTTGGAATTTTATAATGGTTATTTTGGGAATTGGAAATTTGAAATTAATTTGCATAAACAAAATATAAGCTGTTTTTTCGTGAGCGCGAAAAAACAAGCGACTAAAACAAATATCTCTATCTCACATGTATCGCCCCCTTCAATCAAAAAAACCGAAAAACAAGCTGAGAACGGCTTTTTTTTGTTTTGCCTTTTTTGTTCTCGTTTTTTTTACGGCGTTTCCCGTCTCTTTTCATTTTTTTTCTTCGGCCGCCAACGATGGAGCCATGCCGGTTTGGAAGATGGGATCTGCGGGAAAATCTTTTTTTTCAAAATGCGGATTGTTTCTGAATTCGCAAAAGGCGCTTGT
>JBAYGK010000070.1:0-7589 GCA_041666665.1 Minisyncoccota bacterium | reverse complement strand
TTACAATGTTCATAAAGAAACAAGGGGCGATTGATTGATAAAAGGCGACACATACCTTTTATTTTAGCAAATCACCCCTTGTTTTCTTTAGTTTTACGTGTGGAAAAGTGCAGGCACTTCAGACCGCCGTCACTTTTGTGGCGGCGGTTTTTTGTTTGAACGGGCAAGTTTCGGAGTGACAGTTTTAGAATAACAAACAGACAATAACAAACAGACGGTTGACTTATCCCGCGCATAGGCGTATCTTTTCTTTTAGTTGGACCTTCTAAATAAACCGCGTTTCAACGGCGGTTTTGAGAGAATGATTATTTTTGTTTTCATGATATCTCAAATAAACGTTGAAAAAATAAACAACCCCGCCCTATCAGAGCGCGGGGTTGTTTGTGATAAAACGCGGTTTAAGGTACAATTACAAGTGAGTTAAGAAATTATAAGTTTAATATAATAATGAAAAATTATGGAAGAACTATGTAAAAACAAAAGATTTGCGAATGTGCTTATTATCCTCTTGCTTTCCGGATCCCTGTTTCTTCTCGGACTTTTCTTTAACGCGGCAAAACAACACTCCTTTATCGGACGCGACATACAAGCATTAACCACGATAAGCGTTACGGGAGAGGGAGAGAGTTTTGTAACGCCGGATACTGCGGAATTGTCTTTCTCTGTGAGCAAAGATGCCAAGACGTATACGGTCGCGCAGGAAACCACCACGGAAAATATAAACAAGATTGTGGCATATCTGAAAGAGATGAAGATTGATGAAAAGGACATCAAAACGACGGAATACAGCGTGTATCCGAAATACGAATATCAAAAAGCGGTTACTTGTCTTGATTACAACATGAACGGATATTGCCCCGAAGGAAAACAAATCCTCGTCGGCTATACGGTAAGCCAATCCGTTGATCTGAAAATTCGCAAGGATAATCTTGATAAGGTCGGCGCAATTCTCGTGGCGATAGGAGAAAAGGGCGCAACGAATATAAGCGGTCTCACTTTCACCGTGGATGATAAAAAAACGGCTGAAGAGGAAGTGCGCAACAAAGCGATCTTGGACGCTCAGGAGAAAGCGAAAGTTCTCGCCGAAAAACTCGGTGTTTCCCTGACCCGCGTTGTGAATTATTCGGAAGGAGGAGCTATGCCGTATTATGACCGAGCCGCCGGAGGAATGATGAAAACAATGAGTTTGTCCGCGCCCGAAGCCGCCCCCGCCCCGTCCATTCCCACAGGAGAAAACAAATTCACTTCCACCGTAACGATCACCTACGAAATACAATAGGGTTGTAACAAGGACTACCCTTGTAAATGATGCGATGGGCGAAAAAAGCATAATTTGTACTGTTGACGACTTTTTAAAGCCGAGTATAATATTTTTACACCAAATTATAATTATAAGTTAAGAGCCGATATCGGCTCCGATAAAGCAATATGTCCATAAAAACAAAGATCATCCCGCTTGCCGATCGCGCCTTGGTAAAACCGGGAGCGCCGAATGACGGGAAAAAGACCAAATCAGGCATTATCATTCCGGAAACCGTTGACAAAGAACGCCCCGAGCAAGGCGAAGTTCTTGCGATTGGCGAGGGAAAAATTTTGGATGACGGAAAAATTCTTCCGATGAAAGTCAAAGTGGGGGATATCGTTATTTTCTCAAAATACGGACCCGACGAAGTGACGATTGACGGCGAAAAATATTACATTATTCGCGAAGAGGCGATATTAGCAGTAATCAAGTAAAAAGAAAAAAGTAAAAAGAAAAAAGTCGGACGGCGTTTGCAAACTTTTAACTTTTTTCTTTCAACTTTTTTCTAAAAAAAATATGTCAAAACAAATAATTTACGATGAAAAAGCTCGCGCTCTCCTTAAAGAAGGAGTTGATAAGGTGGCGAACGCGGTCAAGGTTACGCTCGGACCCCGCGGCAGAAATGTCATTCTTGAACGAACCTACGGCGCGCCGATGATTACGAACGACGGCGTAACGATAGCCAAAGAAATTTCTCTTTCCGACAAAGTGGAAGGAATGGGCGCGGAAATGATAAAAGAAGTCGCATCAAAAACCAACGAAGTCGCCGGCGATGGCACCACGACCGCGGTGGTTCTCGCTCAAGCGATGATTGCGGAGGGAATGAAAAAAACGGCCATGGGAGTCAACGCCATGGGTGTCCGATTGGGAATTGAAGCCGGAGCGGAAGCCATGGTTGCCGCGCTCAAAGCGATTGCCAAACCGATCAAGAATCACTCGGAAATAAAACAGGTTGCGACCATCTCGGCCGAATCCGAAGCGATCGGCACGATTATCGCCGATACGATAGACAAGGTTGGCAAAGACGGAGTGGTAACCGTTGAAGAGTCTCAGACGGTCGGAATTGAATCGGAAGTGGTGAAAGGCCTGCAATTTGAAAAGGGTTATGTGTCGCCGTACCTTATTACGAATGCGGAGCGCATGGATGCGGAATACAACGATGTTGCGGTTCTTCTCACCGACAAAAAAATATCCTCCATCAAAGAAATTCTTCCTCTTCTGGAAAAACTCGCGCAGACCGGAAAGAAAGATTTGGTTATCATCGCCGATGATGTTGACGGCGAAGCGCTCTCAACATTCATCGTGAACAAACTCCGCGGAACGTTCAACATTCTCGCCGTGAAAGCGCCGGGATTCGGCGACAGAAAGAAAGAGATGCTCGCCGATATCGCCGTGGTTGTGGGCGGAAAAGTCGTTTCCGAAGAAGTCGGAATGAAACTTGATACGGCGGAAGTGAACGTGCTCGGACACGCCGGAAAAATCATCGCGACCAAAGACAACACCACCATCGTGGGAGGGAAAGGGAAAAAAGCGGATATTGATTCCCGCATTGCCCAGCTCCGCAAACAAATTGAAACGACCGAATCAAAATTTGATAAAGAAAAACTTACCGAACGGCTCGCGAAACTCGCGGGGGGCGTAGCGGTCATCAAGGTGGGAGCCGCGACGGAAACGGAAATGAAATATCTGAAATTGAAAATTGAGGACGCCGTCAATGCGACGAAAGCCGCCATTGAAGAAGGAGTGGTTCCGGGCGGCGGAGTCGCGCTCGTGAAAGCGGCGGAGAAATTGAAAGCGAAACCGATTGCCGCTCCGCTCAAAAGTTTTGAAGCTGAATACAAAGTCGGCTGGGATATCGTCATGAAAGCGATAGAAGCTCCGCTTCGCCAGATCGCCATCAATGCCGGAAAAGACGGTTCCGTTATCGTTGAAAAAGTGCGGACATCAAAAGGGAACGGCGGTTACGATGCCAAAGCCGATGAAATGGTGGCCGACATGCTTCTCGTGGGAATCATTGACCCGGTCAAAGTAACCAGAAGCGGACTCCAAAACGCCGCAAGCGCCGCCGCCATACTCCTCACCACCGAAGTCGCCATTACCGAAGAACCGAAAGAAGAAAAACAGATGGGTCAAGGCGGAATGCCGGGAATGGGAGGAATGGACTACTAAAACGAGTATATGGGGTTAGTATAAAGGGAAGGGAAATACGATTTAAAAATCATTTGGTTTCAACCCCCAAGTGATTTTTTGTCATGTGTTATTGGTTTATCCCCGTTCCTTTTTACATGAACGCTTGTTTTTTTGATATAATAAAAACAAGGGAATTATCAATAAAATTTAAAATAAACGCATGAAAAAAAGATTTTTAGAGTGGCCGATTCATCATAGGATATTTTTTGTAACGATCGCGCTGACTATACTTTCATCGCTCACATTCGCCGGAATTTTTTATGCCAAAAAAGCTTTTACTTCGCCCGCGCCTTCCTCTACCGCCAATTTTCGCATGCCAACCGACCCGTCCCGCATGAGGGGAGAAACAAGCGGAACCGATACGCATTTTGCCATTGCCGACAGCGAATATTTGAACATCACGCTTGATAGCTCTGAAACCGTTGATCTCCGTTTCACCTCAATCCCAAAAGTTATAACCATGATGTTCGCCCAAGCGACGACCTCTGTTACCGCAACACAAATCACCCTCTCCGGCTTGGTGAAAAACACCACTTACTACAAATACGAAGACGATTACCACCATCTCACACAATTCACCTCCGACAATAACGGAGCGTATTCTTACACTCAAGACATAAGCACCCGCCATTTCGTCTTCATCCAAACCGTAAAAAGCACGAAATTCATTTCGGATACCGGAGGCGATTGCGCAACCATCGGAACTTGGAATCAAACCGCAAAAACCTGCACACTCAATCAAGATATCTCGGAAACCGTGCAAATTGACAGCGATGGCGTAACCCTTGACGGAAACGGACATAAAATAACGATAACGCCGGAATATACCGTCAACGGAATATTTATCTCCGGCAAAGCAAGCACCACAGTGAAGAATCTCACCGTCAACGGAGCGTATGAAGGTATCTTCCTTTATCAAAGCAATAGTAACATCATCGCAGATAACACTCTTGTCGGCAACATGAATGGCATGCATATATATAGCGGTAAAGGCAACACGATTGAACGCGGCATTATCAATGCGAATCACAGGGGAATTGGAATTAATAGCTCAACGAAGAACAGGATTCTTGATAATACGATACAAGAAAACAACTTTTTGGATATTGATGCCTATGGATATATCGGCAATCCGGCAGTGTGTGATAACACCATAACCGGAAACATCGGCTCGGGCGGTCGTCCGATCGGTTTCTTCAATTCTCCAACGACATTAACCGGCGGTACTTTCTCTGAGCTTATTCTCTGCAACGCCGACAATTCCAATATCAGTAATGTAACTGTTAGGGGTTCCGATAGTAAACAGAACAACGGTTTTTTTGCCATTTTAACGGACAGCTCAACCTTCATTGATAATACATCCAATGATAATAACTACGGCATGTTCATTGGTCACGCAAGCAACAACAACGCTTTTGAGCGCAATACCGCCAATGGAAATATTTTTGGAATTATTATTTACAACTCAATCAATAATCGGGTTCTTGAAAATACGTCGGGTGAAAATCATTTTGATTTAAATATGCAAGGAGGATATATCGGTTCTGCCGTGTGCGGGAACACAATAGCCGGCAATATCGGTTCGGGAGATCGTCCCATCGGATTCTTCAACGCGACGACAACGCTCTCCGGCGGCACATTTTCGCAGCTTATTTTTTGCAATGCCGACCATTCCGAGATCAGCAATGTTACCGTTAATGGTTCAGATGGCAAACGAAACAACGGTTTTCTCTCTCTTTATACCGACCATGCGAATTTCAGCAATATTACATCCAACGGCAACACTCATGGCATATATTTAATCAACTCCCAATCAAACACTTTTGAGAACACTACCGTAACAGATGACGGTTTCAGTATTTTTCTTGATAACTCCAACACAAATATTCTAAAAAATATTTCCGCGGGCAGTAATGGAAATATCTGGTTTGATTCGGCGAATAATAATGAATTGGATGGAGCCACACTTGGTGCGGCAGCCAATGTGTATTTTCATGAAAGCAATTCCAATCGCATTCATAATTTCACCTTTTCCGGCGCCTGCAATATATACACTTACGATAACGCGGGCACCGGCAACTTGATTTACAACAACAACTCTGTCGGTCAATCGTTCCGGACAATTGGAATGGTCGGCAATTCTTTCAACCTCCCGAAACCGATTGGCGGGAATTACTGGAGCGAGTATGATACACCAGAGGAAGGGTGCAACGATGCGGACAATGACGGTTTCTGCGATGCGCCGTATGTGATTCCCGACATGTATAGCGGAGGAAGCGACAGCCGAGACAACCTCCCGTGGACAACCAAAGACGGATGGAAAGGGAAAACGGTGAAGGTGGCGGTGGTGCTGGCGGAGATGTCGGACACTTTTCATTCCACCGGTTCTTTCACAAAACAATTCTGCGATTCGGACGGCAATAGGGTTACCAAAACCTATGCCGGACATACGCGAGAGTATTTCCAAGACCTTACGAATTGCGTGCGGGATTATTATCGGGAGAATTCTTATGGGGCGGTAAATGTTGAATTTGATATATTTGATAATAACGGGGACTGGTATAGGACGAGCAGGCCTTATACTGATTATGTTTCTCCATTTCCGTTTGATCTTTTGAAAAACGAGAAACGATTCGTACGTGATGCGTATTCCGTATCCCAACCTCTCATAGAGGGAAATTATGATGCGCTGGCGATGGTACATGCTGGGTATTCATATGCAAAAGAGGATGAATCTGGATATTTGTTACGTTCCCGGTCATGGGTTCCAAGCATTCAACCAATCACTAATCCTCCTTACGCACTCATCGTTGGAGAGTTTGAGGATATAGGTGTCTTAACACATGAACTTGGACACGTATTAGGTACCATCCTTGCGCCCGAACATACTTCAACACCCGATATGTACAAAACAGACTATAATCAAGTAAGCGACAGCATCGGCGCGTGGGACTTGATGGCGCGTGGTGCTATCGGTTCTTTTAAAAACAATCCCGTTCATATGAGTTCTTATATCAAAGAATTTCTCGGCTGGCTTCAATACGACCATCATTTTGACGGAAATTACGATACATTCCCGATTGATGCTCTTGAAACAAAAACCGCCGGTTCCGGAGTGTTTCGCTACAATACCGATTTGTCAAAAAATACCTATTATATCGCCGAAGCGAGAGATAAAAATCTTGCGAGGTGGGATACGCTTCTTCCTGACAACAGAGAGAAAGCTCTCGTTTTGTATTATGTTGATACGCACAATTCGGATACATACGGATATGATTGGCTCACTGGCAACCCAAAATACTTACCCTGCACCATTTCAATTCCACCAAACGGAGTGCTTGCCAACAATAGTGAATTCTACTCCGATTATGATAATCTCCTTCGCTTTACAAAAAGCAACGATAGCGAAGACTTGACCTCCATTCCGAAAAAATATTCGGTTGATTTGAACGTGTCACATATAACACCCAATCCTATATTTCCGAATTTTTTGAAAGGCATCATATTGCGTCCGTCTGGGGTCAGTCCGTTATTTGGGGGATTGAACGGATTGTTTTCCGGTACAATGATACCTCCTGATGGACCAGAGTTGTCTCATTATGAGGGTCGGTTATTTATCTTGTTATATTTTATATTCATATTTTCTCTCCTCATCTTCCTTGTCTTTTTTGTTCCGTTTTGTTTCATCCGTGACGAACAACGAAGAAAACAAATGCGTCGCCGTTTTGTATTTGGTTTTGTATTAACTGAAATTCTCATGGCTTTATCTATGACTTTATTTTGGTGGTATCTTCTGTATGTTGTGCCAACCGGAGTACTCATTCCACAAGAAGAACCATCCGCAATAAATCCTGACACCGACCTCCACGCCATCACCCCCGATGGTCGCCACATCGGCATGAATTATGTAACCGGTCTCTACGAAAATAAAATAGCCGGTTCAATCGTTTCGGGAGATTTAGACAACATGCACGAATGGATATTCGTCCCGTCAACCGAAACTGTGCGCTACTACGTTTCCGCGCACGACACCCAAGCGTTTTTTGACGCAAACCCCGACATCGCCTCGCAGGTTCCCGATAAAACAGACAAGTAC
>JBAYGK010000069.1:0-7599 GCA_041666665.1 Minisyncoccota bacterium | reverse complement strand
ACCGCATCGCTTTTTGTAATTTTCATTCCGTTCCAGTTCGGCGGATTGTGAGAAGCGGTAAGCATGATGCTTCCTTCAATTCCCGATTCATGAGACGCGTAATAGACGACCGGCGTAGCCGCAAGACCGATATCAAGAACATTGGAACCCCCTTCGTTGATACCCCGGCAGATCTCGGTAAAAAGATCCGGAGACGACGGACGCACGTCGCGCCCGACCACGATATTCTTTGCATCAAGATATTGCGCCACCGCCCTGCCGATTGAATAGGCCGCCTTTTTATCAAATTCGTCCGGATAAATTCCGCGCACATCGTACGATTTAAAAATTGATGTATTCATGATTTTGTTAAATAGAAAAATAAAAACGAATAGAAAAATAAGAAAATAGAATAATTAAAACGGCGATTTCGTTGCTCTTTCCATTTTTTTATTTTCATATTTTTCTATCTTTCATTATACACCACTTCGCATCTTTTTTCTTCTTGATTTCTATGCTAAGGTAAAGAATAGGGAAAACGGTAAATTTAACAATCAAAATTGAGTATGAAGAAGACCTCCAAACATATAGTTAAAAAGGCGATATTGCCGGTAGCCGGCTTCGGAACGCGTTTCCTTCCGGCGACAAAAGCTCAGCCGAAAGAAATGCTTCCGATTGTGGATAAGCCCGTGGTGCAATATATCGTGGAAGAGCTCGTCGCTTCGGGAATAGAGGATATCATTTTTGTGACCGGACGCGGAAAACGCGCGCTGGAAGATCATTTTGATATTTCTTACGAGCTTGAAGATACGTTGGCGAAAAAGCATAAACAAGAACTCGCGCTGTCCATGCAGGGCATTTCGTCCATGGCGACCTTTACCTATGTCAGGCAACAGCTTCCGAAAGGGAACGGCGATGCGCTCTTGCGGGCGTCGCATCTGGTCGGAGATGAGCCCGTTTTGGTTATTTTCGGCGATTGCCTGTATGATTCCAAAGTTCCGACGGCAAAACAACTTCTGCTTTCGTATGACAAATATCATGCCCCCATTATCGGTCTTACCGAAGTGGAAAAAAGCGAAGTGTCAAAATTCGGCGTTATTGACGGAAAAAGATTGTCGGACGGGAACATGAGAATCACCAAATTCGTTGAAAAACCGAAAGAAGCCGATGCCCCATCAAATATCGTGGCTCCGGGGAAATATATCATTACGCCGGAAATATTCCGCGTGCTTGAAAAAATGGAAAAGAAAGAAGGCGAACTCGGGCTTGATGACGCATTCAATTTCATGCTTGCAAGGGGAGATAAAATTTACGGGCGCATGCTGGAAGGGACATGGCTTGATACCGGCGACAAACTGAATTTCGTCAAAGCGACGATTCATATGGGTTTGAAACATCCGGAAATAGGAGAGGGTCTTCGCGAATATATTAAAAGTTTGCAAGTATAATACGCATTGCCCGCCATTTTCCAATCGGAGAAAATGGCGGGTTTGTTTTTATCGCCAAAGTATGAGAAAACGCATTGAGTGCAAAATAACCGGCCGTGTTCAAGGGGTTTTTTACCGTGATTTTGCGAATCTAAACGCCCGAGAACTTGGTCTGACCGGAACCGTATGCAATATGGGGGATGGTTCGGTTGCCGTGGTTGCGGAAGGAGAAAAAGAAGATTTGCAAAAATTTCTCGTCCGACTCCAAAAAGGAACGCCTCGCTCAAAAGTGGAAAAGATAGAAACAAAATGGTTCCCCGCCTCCGGCGATTTCGCAAATTTTCAAGTTTTGCCGCAGGTCTTTTGAAAAAAGCTTGACTTATAATATGTTTTATGCTATGATGTACGCATGTCAAGGGAAACAATATACAACAACGATATGGAAATAAAGGAATTGAAGGCAAAAGATAAAGCGTTGCTTGTTTTTGATTTTATCTCACGGACGCTTTACTCCTCGCTTTTTACTCCCTCTAAAGAAAAGGATGGCTAATTCCATCCTTTTTTGTTAGGATACAACCACGATGAAATCAGACACATTCGGCATTGATATCCTTTATGAAGATGAAGAAATGCTCGCTCTCAATAAACCGAGCGGGCTTATTGTTCATGCGGACGGACGAACCAAAGAGCCGTCCCTTTCCGACTGGCTGATTGAAAAATATCCCGACATAAAAAAGGTGGGCGAGCCGTGGAGAGCGACCGATGGTTCCATCATCTGGCGGCCGGGAATCGTTCACCGTCTTGACCGCGACACTTCCGGTGCAATCCTTATAGCGAAAACTCCCGAGGCATACGAATTTTTCAAAAAACAATTTCAAGAGAGGCGCGTGAAAAAAACATATCGGGCTTTTGTATACGGTTTGGTAAAAAATGATACGGGCTTCATTGATAAACCAATCGGACGGAGCAAGAGCGATTTTCGGAAATGGTCCGCGGAATACGGCGCGCGCGGAGACCGGCGGGAGGCCGCGACCTCTTACAAAGTATTGAAGAGGGGAAAAGAGGCGACCTATATTGAAGCGTATCCCGAAACGGGACGCACGCATCAAATTCGCGTTCACATGAAAGCCATCGGGCATCCGGTCGTTCACGATACGCTGTACGCCCCGAAAGGAAAAGATATCCTCGGTTTTTCCCGCACAGCGCTCCATTCTTTTTCCATTGACGTCGTAACGCCGTCTCAAAAAGTTCTCCATATTGAGGCACCTTTGCCGAAAGATTTCAAAAATGCAGAGAAACTGCTGGATTGATTTGAGTTAACAAATATGAGTTTGTTTGTTATAATCAACTCAACGAATATTTAAAACGGAGGAATGCAAAATGAAGAGTTGAATTTTATTTTTACAATTTGTCATACCTTTAACATCTGCTTTTATGCCCCAAGAACTCAACAAAATATGGAACGCGGGAAAACTCTTTGAGCCGAAACCTGAACCGGAACAACCGGCAAAACAGCCGGAGTCCGAACCCAAACCCTCCACCGTCAAACGCAAAAAGAGCGTCATCGGCGCTTTTATGGATAAACAGGAAGACCCGTTCAAAGAGAAGGTGGAAGCGGTGCTGAAAGGGATTGAAGAAGTAAAACCCGAACCCGCGGAAAAAGCGCCGGATACGGAGAATCTGGAAAGCAACGGCATTGTCATCGTCGGTCCGCTTGAGGAAGAATTTGACCCGAAAGAATTTTTCAGCGACGACAACAAGAGCGCGAAGTTGTCTGTTTGGGACAGTTTTGCAAACATAACGGCATCGGCTCGCAGTGCGAGAGAACAACCATCAACCGCTCTTTCTTCCTATACCCTAACCAAAGCGATGAACGATTCGGAAATTCGCGCGGAACTTCCAAAAAACCACGTATTCTCGCAAGACGACCTCTGGATGATTGCCGATCTCATAAAAAGCGACAAACTTCTTAATAACGGTTACGCTAATCTATTTTACGTGGAAGCGGGCGCTTCTGTCCTCGTTGTGAGCGTGCACCGGGATGGTTCCGACTGGCACGTCCACGGTTGGGAGCTTGACGAGAACGGTCAGTGGAACGACGGGTGCCGGGTGTTCTCTCGCAACAGTTGAATTTTTGAGACTTAGAAATTTGAACCTTTGATATTTTGACCCTTTGCATCTTGTGTGCAGAGGGTCTGACCTGCCCTGTACTTTTTTATCTATAATTTTACTGCGTTGTACCCCTTCCCCTCTTCAGAGGGGAAGGTTGGGATGGGGTGAAACAACGCACGAAGTTCAAAATAACTATGTTTTTTTGTTATCGTTTTTGGGTATTTATTAAAATAATCATATTTTTTAACTTATTTTCCGGTTTGTTTCCTCTGAACCCCACCTCAATCCTCCCCTTTGAAAAGGGGAGGAGGGCACGACTAAAAAAGGGCAGGCAGGCCAGGCAGGGGGTCTATTGCTTTAAAACTGACTTTATGCTACATTGATGACACTGTAAATATATATTAAAAACATGGCACAGATTGCAAAAAACTTCACACCCGTTAAGGTCTCCGACAGGAAAAAGCTTGATATGCGAGCGGGAGACACTGTCCGCGTGTTCGTGAAGATTAAAGAAAAAGATAAAGACAAAAAGGACAGAATCCGCCTTCAGGCGTTTGAAGGATTGGTGCTCGCGCGAAAGCATGGCACGGAACCGGGGGCGACATTCACGGTGCGAAAAGTATCCGGAGGAGTCGGCGTGGAAAGAATTTTCCCGCTCTTTTCTCCCATCATAGACCGGATAGAGATTGTCCGCCGCACAAAGACCCGCCGTTCCAAACTGTATTACGTCCGCGAGAAAGCCGCCCGCGAAATCAGAAGAAAGATGAGAAACGAGCGCATGGCCGGATTGGTTGCACCCGACGAAGAAGAAGAAATAATGGACGTCGCCGAGCGGGAAGTCGCCGATGACGCAAAAGCCGAAGAAGAAGGAAAGATTGAAGAAGCGAAAGCGGAAGTAGCGGAAGAAGCAAAATAAATCATATTCAAAAAACATCCCCGCAAAATCTCAGCGGGGATGTTTTTGGTTTTTGGCGAGGATGAAAAAACTTGGCGGTTTCGCCGCCAAGTTGAATACTTTATGCGTTTGGTGCAAAATGACCACCTGGCTCTTTCAAAATTTTGGAAAATATGTATAATGGTAGTAAGGTAATTTGTTTGAGTCGGAAGCGGTTAAAAATAGAGAAAGCTTTGACTCAAATCGGAAAAAAAATACGAATTTGACAGAATTATGCCCAGGTGGTGAAATTGGTATACACGTATCCTTGAGGTGGATATGCCGCAAGGCGTGGAGGTTCAAGTCCTCTCCTGGGCACCATTAAAAAAAATCCGCGACTGTGCGGATTTTTTTAATGGTGCTCGGGAAACGAGTGACCTGCGTCACTCGTGTGAGGACTTGAACGGCGGAGTCATGCCCCCGTAGGGCAGACGAGCCGGTGCCCAGCCCGAGGAGGTCGCAACCGACGAGAGGCGAGGGAAAGATTCCTCTCTCGGGCACCAAAACAAAAATTGGCGGTGAGTCCTCCCTATGGAGGTCTCTCCGCCAATTTTTGTTTTGTTGCCCGAAGGAAAGCAACCGCTGGCTTTTCACGATACTTTTTTAGACATTCATCGCCCCCGATGATATACTGGTCGTATAAAAACCGATATAAATTTTTATATGAACAATGACACATTTACCGAGATAATAAAAAAATTGGAGAGGGGAAACGCCACTTCTGAGGAGAAGCTCGCGCTTATTCGCGGAGCGAATCTTACGGCGGATATTCTGCTTTCTCTCATCCACGAAATAAAAATAGAGAGCGTTCGCACCAAACTGTTTACTGTCGCGGAAGCGCAATAAATTTTTATATCCATGCCCCAAGAACTCAACAAAATATGGAACGCCGGAAAACTCTTTGAACCGAAGCCGGAAGAAACCCCGAAACCGACCCCCGATTCCGCCGAACCCAACCCCTCCACCGTCAAACGCAAAAAGAGCGTCATCGGCGCTTTTATTGATAAGCAAGAAGACCCGTTTAAAGAGAGGGTGGAAGCGGTGTTGAAAGGGATTGAACCCGATCTTGTCCTGAGCGAACCGAAGGACTCCGCTCCGGCTATGGCGGGCAAGGAGGAAAAAGCGCCGGACACGGAGAATCTGGAAAGCAACGGCATTGTCATCGTCGGTCCGCTTGAGGGGGAGTTTGACCCGAAATTTTTCAGCGACAGCAACAAAAGTGCGAGATTGTCTGTTTGGGGCAGTTTTATAAGCAAAATACCGAAATCAGCTCGCAATGTCAGCGAACAGCCATCGGCCGTTATTGCTTCCTATACGCTAAAAAAAGGAATGATGGATTCCGAAATTCGCGCAGAACTCCCAAAAAATCACGTCTTTGCCGAAGATGACCTTTGGATGATTGCCGATCTCATTAAAAAACAGCCGAACGGCGAGAGCGGGGAATTGCTCGCTAATGGAAGCTCAAACTTCTTTTATTTCCAAGCAGACGCTTCTGTCCTCGTCGTCAACATGCATTGGAACGGTTCCGAATGGTATGTTCTCGATTTGGCTCTTGGCGATGGCGGTCAGTGGTTCAAAGGGAGCCAGGCGTTCTCTCGCAACGGTTGAGTTTTTGGCCGCCAGCCGATGACAAACTGAAAAAAAATACCAAAAAATATCGCTATTATAAAGCATTATTTCGTTGTTTTTACAATTTGCTTGTTTAGTAGCAATTTGTTATGTTGAATTTTTGAACCGTGAAAAGTTTTCCACATACCTGAGGCCTTTTTACCCTTAATATGGTATACTCTAAAAATAGAGCTAAACCATATTAAACGAAATATATGAACTATTTGGATAAAAAATTACAGGAGAGAATAGAAGTAAAAAAACAGGAGTTGGAAAAACTCCGCCCTTTGCCGGTTTCGTCCGTTAAAAAACTTCAAGAACAATTTGCTCTTGAAATGGCGTACAACTCAAATGCCATTGAGGGGAATACGCTTACATTGAAAGAAACTTTTCTCGTTATCAGCGAGGGGATAACCATAAAGGGAAAGCCGCTCAAAGATCATCTTGAAGCGAAAGATCATTATGAAGCATTGCAATATCTTTATGAATTGATCGAAAATGAAAAACGGCATACTTTTTCCGAAATGATGGTGCGCAATTTCCAAAAATTAGTGGTAAAAGAAACGGATCCGGAATGGGCGGGAAAATATCGAACAAGCAATGTTGTCATTACCGGCTCCGACCATACCCCTCCCGATGCAAGCGAAGTACCTATGCTTATGCGCGAAGCCGTTGAATGGATCGGGAAAAACAAAGACAAGATACACCCGATAGAACTTGCCGCCATACTTCATCATAAAATTACTCACATCCACCCCTTTTTCGACGGGAACGGCAGAACCGCGCGGTTGGTAATGGATATCGTGCTTTTGCAGGCAGGGTACCCGCTCGTTGTCATTCTTAAAAATGACAGAAAAAAATATTATGAAAGTTTGGACAAAGCCGACAAGGGAGATATCGCTCCGTTTGTCCGTTTTGTCGCGCAAGCGGTTGAACGTTCGCTTAATTTATATTTGAAAACTCTTTTACCGATGAAGGCGCATGGAGAAAAATTCTTATCGCTTAAAGAAATCAGCAAGCAAACGCCGTATTCGGAAAAATATTTGAATTTGCTTGCGCGATATGGAAAAATAGAAGCGTATAAAGAAAAACGCAACTGGTTGACCAGTATTGAAGCGATAGAGCGATATCGCGAAAAAAGAGAAAGAAAAAATAAATCATTTGAAGAAAAAATAGCCAAATAACATTTGCATTCATGTCGGAAAAAAACCTCAACAAAATATGGAACGCCGGAAAACTCTTTGAACCGAAGCCGGAACCGGAACAACCGGCAAAACAGCCGGAGTCCGAACCCAACCCCTCCACCATCAAACGCAAAAAGAGCGTCATCGGCGCTTTTATGGATAAACAAGAAGATCCGTTCAAAGAGAGGGTGGAGGCGGTGCTGAAAGGGATTGAAGAAGTAAAACCCGAATCCGCGGAAAAAGCGCCGGACACGGAGAATCTGGAAAGCAACGGCATTGTCATCGTCGGCCCGCTTGAGGGAGAATTTGACCCGAAATTTTTCAGCAACGACAACAAAAGCGCGCAACTGTTTGT
>JBAYGK010000068.1:0-7627 GCA_041666665.1 Minisyncoccota bacterium | reverse complement strand
GGACAACCTCCGAGTGTTTTCCGGAAAAATGACCGTTTTTGGCAATTGCCAAGGTATCGCCGGGATCCTAAATTTGATATATGATCGCCTTTATGATAACATCGGAAACGGAATGAGGTTTTAAAAAAGAGAGGTGAAAAATGTTTTCATTGAAAGAGTGGTGGTTGATATTTTTCGGAAGCGTTGTCGGGTCTGCGCTTTTTGTCGGACTTTTTTATCTGGGATTTTCTCCCCTGTTGTTGATTTGTACTGCGTATGTTTTAACGTGCGCGGGAATTCTTGCCGTACCAATGGGGTTCAACCTTTTTGATTGGAAATGCCTGTTTATACAAGCCGTTGGTCTTGGGGCAGTCGTGGCTTTCGGGATTTTTGGAATTCTTGATAAATTCTAATAAGAGCACGGCGATCTTTGATCGCCGTTTTTTCTTTCCACAGGAGCAAGATTTGAGGATGAAGAGAACGCAAACCGTCAATAAACCCCGACAAAAAAGAGTCGGGAATTTTTCCGACTCTTTGTTCTTCTTTAATCATCAACGATTGGTTCAGCACCTAAATCAACTTTGCCTAGTTTACCTTTTATAAAATATGCTTCAAGCCCCTTACATGATGGAAGTGTTGCCGGGTTGTACGTGTCAGAAGCGCCATTTGTTGTCATTAAAAAGCACAAATTTGCCGCAGTATCTTTCATGTAAAAGACTTTTACTTCGTCAGAAAGAACACGACCTCCGGCTGTTCTGATATAATAAAGCGGGACTGTCATAATCTCCGACCTTATCACATCAGAATGGACATTTCCCGCAAAAGTGCAAAGTGTCAACATAATCACACACATCAATCTTTTCATTTCAATCTCTCCTAATTCATTTTTTTAACAATTGCCAACGTTCCACAATCTGGAATTATCCTACCAAATTGTTGACGAGATGTCAAGGGCGTGTTTTTTCTATCCTACTCTCGTCCTCTCGTCGCGGAGGAACATGAGAGTTTCTTGGCGAAGCGTTTTTCGTATTTTTGTAAATTTCTCGTATGGGAGAAGCGTGTTCAAATCCTGCGAGAGCATTTCGTTCGTGATATGTTTTTCTACAAAAAGAATTAGGTCATCAAAAAACTTCGGTATATCTTTTCCGGTTCGTTCAATAATCACGGCTTCGTTATAGCGAAATCCGTTCAAGAAAAAATGCTGAATGTCATACACGTCGCGTCCGGCAATGGAATCATTTTTTTGGTGTCGTTCCATAAGCGCGACCAGTTTGTTGGCAAACATCGTCTCAAACGTCTGACAAGAAAAAATGCGGTCAATTTCCGCGAAGTGTTTCGTTTCGTAGATATTCGCTTTCGGAGGAGGAAAGGTTACATCAATTTTCATGGTGTTTCGTTCCCCTTCTTTTGCTTCATATTTCAAAAAATATTGCGGCGCCACCTTGCTTTGGTCGCGAATAGCCAAACCGAGATTACTGAAAATTTTCTCAAGCCGAACGCGCGTTTCAGAAAGATTTTCGGAACTGCCTGTAAAATCAAAATCAAGGTCAACGGAAAAACGGTCAAGCACGCCAAGCATCGCCGCACATGTCCCACCTTTGAACGCCAGATTTTGAGCAAGAAAAACATCGTCAAAAATCTCTGTGAGCGTGCGATACAACCATACTTTATGAAGCGCGTCTTTTTGGCTTGGAAGAATCATGTTTTTATTTTTTATAGCCCAACTCTTTTTGTAAACCTTCCACCCTTCCCCAATCAATCAGCAGTGCACCGTCAAAATGTGCGCGCGGATTAAAATACAGAAGATCGGCAACCGCACGCTCTACCGAGGCAACGCGAAGTCCATTCTCTTTTGTAATAATTCCGGAAGTTTGATACAAAAACTTGTCGGCAAGAGTACGCGAAAAATATCGGTTGGTTCCTATGGAAAAATGTTTTGTGCGCGAACCGACGAGCGTAATAGCGTTAAGTGACTGCCCGATGATTCCATTTTCAGCAAGAATCGTTTCGGTGCTCACATAGGCATATCCATGAAGCGCTTTCTGTCCAAGTAAAAGCGGATCAACCTGTGAAAGCGGTTTGAGAGAATAAAAACCTTTATAGACACGAAAAAACAACCCCTGGTCGACATAGCGTTTCAAGGTAACGTGCAAAGTATTTTTATTCGCAATACCCCAAAGATTCGCGAGATCATCCGCATGAAAGAGAATTTCCCCCAATTTCGCAAGATCGGCAAAACGGCTTAAATGATGGTTTTTCCCGCTTATGTTCATAAATTCTGTACTCATATGTACATGATAATGCAACGCTAGTGAGATGTCAACGATAGTTATCCACAGGACGGACGATGTATAGGTATCCGGTATAAGTATAGGTATACGACGAACAAGCGGAACAAAGGGCAGTCCTTAAGGAGGAGCGCAGCGACGGGGAAAGGTTGGTGGATCGGACGATCAACCCTTCGACAAGCTCAGGGTAGGCGCCCCCTCCAATAAAAAAGGGGCGGAAAATCCGACCCTTTTATCAAAAAGTATTAATTACCCAATGTGATATAAATGAATAAGTGTGGGGGTAAAATAAACAGTGAATGCAATCATAAAAGCGACGATTCCGTATAAAACCAAGACCGAAAGCCAAGTGTAAATTCTTTTTTTATTCGTCATTTCAATCTCCTAAAATTTCGTGAACGATTGTAAAAAATAACAATCTGGAATTAACTTACCAAATTGTTGACGAAATGTCAATATTCTGTACTACTTTTCGTCATCCTCGCAAATGCGGGAATCCACGCCAATAAACAACTTCCCCAACGGACACGGGTCTCTGACCCCGTCCGAAACGTTTCGGACGGGGTCAGAGACCCGTGTCCGGCGATGTGGTAAAAAACAAAGCTCCGCATTTTTGTGCGGAGCTTGATGCTTTTTTACTTATTTTCCCTTTCCAGAAAATCTTTTATCTTTTTTATCAGTTCGGGAGTAAAACCGTGATGGGCCATTCGTTCTTCCCATTTATACGCTTCGGAAATTTTTCCGGCGGCGGTTTTTTGTCCGACACAATAAGCGTCGGCATAAACATATATTTGCTCGTTGTAGAAAGTAACATAAGGGACGGCAAAAATGAGTCCGCTTTCCTCGTACACGGCAAAAAGAGATGCAATCGGTACACACTCCGGAGTAAACCAACCCCAAACGCGACCGGTATCGCGATACTCCAAATGAGAAAAACCGGAACGAGAATAGCGAGTGTAAAGATCATTCATAAATACCTCCTTCCTCGCCACGCCGGAGCTCGTCAAGAGCGAAGGATGGTTTCGGAGCATGTTGTTTCAAAAATTCCAAAATTTCGCTCATGGCAAATTCGGGAATCGGAAAAATGGACATGTGGCGCAAATACCCTTCCGTGCTTGCATCAATGTCGTAACCGAAATGCGTGGTGCCCAATTCCGAGAACTTCGGGTGATTGAGCGGGTATATTCTGTCCGTTTCAATGCCGTCCGTAACTCCGATTAAAACGGAAAACGGCGCGTAGAGGGTTGATTGAATATCAAAAGGGTAACGAACATACACGTCATAATATTTCGCGTGCCGATTATCGGGCGCCAATCGCCATTCATATATAATGCGAGGTTTTGGGAAAATTGTTTCTGTCATTTTTTCCTCCTTGTCAAAAAACGAAACCAATATGAAAATACACGGTTCGGGCAATTTTGTCAAACAAAAAAATTCCACCATTTTCGGGCGGAATTTTTTCATAAATCTTAAATCTTAAATCTTCGCCTCCTCCTTCGCCGCGCCATAGCTCGTAGAGAGCGGAGGCGGGTCTTTCTTCTTCGGCACGATGCCGTTCGCAATCAAGAGAAGATCAAACTCCGCATGCTCTATCGTTTCCACCCGAATAAGCTCCTCCGAGATTACTTCAAGCGCTTTTCGGTGCGTATCAAGAACCTCTTTCGCTCTCGCCAGCTCTCCGTTCATTATGAGCGACACCTCCGCATCAATGGTCGCGGAAACCTGCTCGGAATATTCTTTCTCTCCCATCCCTCTTCCGTAAATCACTCTCCCTGACGTATCTTCAAGAGCGATCGGACCGATTTTGTCGGACATTCCCCATCTGGTCACCATGCTTCGCGCAAGCGCCGTTGCCACTTGCAAATCATTGGACGGCCCCGTCGTAATGTCGCCGAATATCATTTTCTCCGCCGCGTATCCGCCGAGCGTCTTGGCGATGTCGTCAAGAAATTCTTTTTTGGTCTGGAGTTTTCTTTCTTCAAGCGGGAGCGTGAGCGTATATCCGGCGGCATGCCCGCGCGAAATGATGGAAACTTTATGCACCGGATCAGAGAACGGCAAAACGGAAGCGATAAGCGCATGCCCCACTTCGTGATACGCGGTAATCTTTTTTTCTTCTTTGGAAAGAATGTGGCTTCGGCGTTCGGGACCGAGCATGACTTTCTCAATGGACCGGATGAGATCAAATTGCGCCACTTTTTTTCGTCCTTCGCGCGCGGCGAGAATCGCGCCTTCATTCATGAGAGAATACAAATCGGCGCCGGAAAATCCGGGAGTCCTCTCCGCAACCGTCCGCAAATTCACGTCTTCGGCAAACGGTTTTTTTACCGCGTAAATTTTCAAAATTTCCTCGCGATCGTCCAAGTCCGGCAGATCAAGCGTCACGCGCCGATCAAAACGTCCGGGTCTGAGCAATGCCGGATCAAGCACGTCGGGTCGGTTCGTCGCCGCCATGATAATGACTTTTTCGTTCGGTTCAAATCCGTCCATTTCAACCAATATTTGATTCAGCGTTTGTTCGCGTTCGTCGTTTCCACCGCCGACGCCCGTTCCGCGAACGCGTCCGACGGCATCTATTTCATCAATGAAGATTATCGCGGGCGCCGCCTTTTTCGCCATCTTGAAAAGATCGCGCACGCGGGACGCTCCGACACCGACGAACATTTCAACAAATTCGGAACCGGAAAGATGGAAAAACGGCACATGCGCTTCTCCCGCAACCGCGCGGGCAAGCAGAGTTTTTCCCGTTCCCGGCGCGCCCATGAGAATGACGCCTTTCGGAATGCGTGCTCCGATATCCAAAAACTTTTTCGGGTTTTTCAAAAAATCAACGATTTCGGAAAGTTCTTCTTTTGCCTCTTTCACTCCCGCCACGTCTTTGAACGTAACCATTTGGTTTTTATCATCCGGGTCAATGATGCGCGCTTTTGACTGCCCGAAAGTAAACGCCTGCACGCCGGCGCCTTTCACTTGGCGGGAAATGATCCAGAAAAACAGAAGAATGAAAATAACGGGGATGAGGATCGGCGCGAGATTGATGAACCAGAACCAAAAACCGGTTGACTCAATCACTTTTACTCCCGCTGAAGAAAGCTGTTCCGAGGTAACGCCGTAATTGAGGAGCGTTTGCGAGAGAGAATCTTCCAATTCTTTCTTTGCTTCCTTTTTTTGCTTGTTTTTGAGATCAATGCTCAGTTTTTCGCCGTCAACCGATATGGAAGTCACCTCTCCCTTCTTCACGTAAGACGCGAGCTGAGAAACGGTTATTTCCTCCGGTTTCTTGGCCTGTTCATCCGTAAAATACGAATACAAAGTGATAATAACCAAAAAAATGAGCAGTGAACTGGCGACATGCGTGAAAAATTGCTGTTTCGGATTCAGTTCCGGTATTTTTACGCCGTCATTTTTCTCCTTTCCTTTCTCTTTATTCTTTATTTTTTTATTTTGTTCTTGATCTTTCATATAGCACTTATCATAACACTACGAAGTATAAGGGACAAGTATAAGGAAAAGGGGCGATGGACGTTGTATAGGTATCCGGTATAAGTATATGTATACGACACCGAGCAAAACCAAAGACGGGGCAAGCGCAAAAAAAAGTCCGGCGGATGATAAAGAAAACGAGTTTTTGAGAAGCATGAGCGGTTCGGAGCAAGTAACTGCTCACGCCCCTTATTTTTTAACCAAAAAAACGCCATAATTCGTTCGTCGTCATTCTGATAAAAATCAGAATCCACGTCGTTCAGACGTGGATTGCGAGGTCAAGCCCGCAATGACGAGTAGGGTGTGAGCGGTTTGGAGCAATTATTGACTTTTCAACATTTATGGTGTATAATACGGTTCGTTATATAAACAATCGTTTTTTGAAAACGTTTTTTGAAAACAAGGAGGAAAAATGCTTATCTACAGAGTTGCGCTGAAAGAATGCGCAAAAAGCGGCACGTATGTCGGGGAGCCTGTTTCTTTTCTCAATAAAAACCCGCAAACGACAGACGCAATCTTAAAAGAACTCTTGGACGAACAAATGATGCGCTACCACGGACACGCGTCGGTGTACGGCATTAAAGACGGCGCATTAACGCTTGAAAGCAAGCGCGTCATCCCGACCACAAAAATCAACGGGTACGGATTAAGCGATAGCGATTTTGAAAATACGCTCACGGAAGTTGACAGAGCGGATTTGAGAGAAAAAGGAATGCTTCGGGACAACACGCCGGATTTGGAAAAAATTGAAAAAACAAAAAAAGCGGTGATTGAATTTTTTGCCGAAGAAGACCGGAAAGAAAATCAAACCCTCATTCCCTTTTTGAAAACATTTTGGTGGTTTTTCGCTTTGTACCTGTTTCTCATGTTGTTGAGATGGACGGGCTTGGGATTGTTATAAACACCCATGCAAGAATCCGTTTCCAAGATTTTGCACCGTTAAAAAACCGGCCCGCGCCCCGCGCGAGGCCGGTTTATTATTTCAAAAACCCCGCCAAAAAAGCGGGTTTTGCTCAAAAATCAACCGTCCGTGCGAACAATGCCGCCCTTCGTATCAATGAATCAACCGTTCTCTTTTTCTATCGCATCGGCCTCCGTTTTCAAACGCTTATCAGCCTCGTGGAGCAATGATATGCCGACATTCAGATTGGGGTGATGATCCCCGAAAACTCCCTCCTTTTGCGCCGCGTCCAAAAGTTGTTCGGCCTCGGAAATTTTGCCGAGCGCTCCCCGTAACGCCTCAATCAACTTTGATTCGGCTTCTTTATCGTTATTTTTATTTTGTTCCCGTTCTTGCATATGAATCATATTAGCATGAAAAGCCCCGATTACAAAAAGGCCCCGCGATAAGCGCGGGACCCTTGCTTTTTCAAAAATCAAACCTCTCCGCCGGCAAAAAGGTCGGAGTCGGTAACGATATGAACATCACAGATTGCTTCCAATGAACGCGCGAAGGCGACATCTACGATAACCCCTTTCCTGTAGTCCACCTCTATGACTCTATGTCCCTCCTTCTTCAGCCGTTCAATTTTTTCTATCATTTCAAAATCAATGATTTCCATTTTCTTCTCCTCTCGTTAAAAAACAAAGTTTCCTCCGCCGATAAAACAGGCGAAATCTTCCCAGAGAATAGCCTAAAATACAATGTCTGTCAAACGGAAAACAAGTGATAACAACATTCCGTTCGTTAGTTTGTGTTTGTACCTCTCTTTTTGCTATAATCAAATCATGGCAACGTATGCTCACAACAAAAAAGTCTCTTTTGACTACGAAATACTGGAAAAATTTGAGGCGGGCATTGAACTGCTCGGTCTTGAAGTGAAATCCGTGAAAGAAAAACACGGGCATCTTGACGGCGCGCGAGTCTTGGTACGCGG
>JBAYGK010000067.1:0-7674 GCA_041666665.1 Minisyncoccota bacterium | reverse complement strand
TTATTCCATCGGTTCCACCGAGTGGCTCATTTTGATATTCACCATCGTTCTCGTTTTCACCGCGGAAATGATCAACACTGCCATTGAGTGCATGACGGACATGCTTACTCCCGATTATCATATCGCGGCGAAGCGCGCAAAGGATGTCGCCGCCGGAATGGTTCTTTTGTCCGCGATATTCTCCGTTGTCATCGGCATCACGGTTTTCTTGCCGTACATACGATAGAAAAATAAGAAAATAGAAAAATAGAAAAATTATTACCGTCGGCGTAATCTTTCTATTTTTTTTATTATGTATTTTTCTATTTTTTTGCGTATTGAAATTACGCCATACATGCTATATACTTCAAGGATATGGCAAAGAACTACGATCACAAGAAAATAGAGGCGAAATGGCAGAGAGAATGGGAGAAGGCGGAAATTTACAAGACGAAGGAAGATAAAGACAAAAAGAAGTGCTACGTTTTGGACATGTTTCCGTATCCTTCCGGAGAGGGATTGCATGTCGGGCATCCAAAAGGGTATATCGCCACGGATGTCTATTCGCGTTTCAAAAAGATGAGCGGGTTCAATATTCTTCATCCGATGGGTTGGGATGCTTTCGGATTGCCGGCGGAACAATACGCCATCAAAAACAAAATTCATCCGCGCGTTGCCGTGGAGAAAAATGTCGCGCGATTCAAAGAACAACTCTCCATTATCGGACTCAATTACGATTGGGAACGCGAAATAAATACGACGGATACCAAATACTATAAATGGACACAGTGGATATTTTTGAAACTTTTGGAAAAAGGGCTTGCGTATGAATCATATGAACCGATCAACTGGTGTCCGTCATGTCAGACAGGATTGGCGAATGAAGACTTGGACGGAAGCGCCTGCGAGCGTTGCGGAACGACTGTGGAGAAAAAACCGATGCGCCAGTGGGTGCTCCGGATTACCGATTACGCGGATCGGCTTTTGGAAGACCTTGACGTTCTTGATTGGCCGGACTCCATAAAAGAACTGCAGAGAAACTGGATAGGACGCTCGGAGGGGGCGCTGATAAAGTTTAAAGTCAAAAGTCAAAAGTCAAAAGTCACGAACGACGAATTTGAGGTTTTTACCACCAGACCGGATACTTTGTTTGGCGCAACATACTGCGTTATGGCGCCGGAACATGCGCTTTTGGATGAATGGAAAGACTCCATTGAAAATTGGGATGACATTGAAGAATACCGCGAGGAGATGAAGAAGAAAACCGAAATTGAACGCACGGCGGAAGGAAAAGAAAAAACAGGCGTCCGGCTTGCGGGCGTTACGGCAATCAATCCGGCAAATCAAGAAGAACTTCCCGTTTTCATCGCCGATTACGTTCTCGCTCAGTATGGCACGGGGGCGATCATGGCGGTTCCGGCACACGATACGCGCGATTACGAGTTTGCCAAAAAATTCGGTTTGCCGATACGTGAAGTAATATCGCCGCGTCCTCTGGCGTCGTACCTCTCCACCTCTTCAGAGGGGGAGACTGAGAGGGGGTGCGTTAAAAAAGCATCAGCAGAAAACTCACCCCACCCCGACCTCCCCTCTAAAGAGAGGGAGGAGGACGGACGAACAAAAATACAATGTCCATATATAGGGGATGGCGCACTCATCAATTCCGGAACATTTTCAGGAATGTCTTCCCCCGAGGCAAAGAAAGCGGTTACCGAATTTGTCGGCGGAGAAATGAAAACAACGTATAAACTCCGCGAGTGGGTATTTTCACGCCAGCGATATTGGGGCGAACCGATCCCCATCGTTCATTGCGAGCGGTGCGGAGCGGTTCCCGTACCCGAAAAAGATTTGCCGGTAAAACTTCCGGATGTTGATTCATACGAACCTTCGGGAACGGGGGAATCGCCCCTCGCGAATATCCATGACTGGGTGAATGTGAAGTGCCCGAAATGCCGGGGAGAAGCGAAACGCGAAACCAATACGATGCCTCAGTGGGCGGGTTCTTCGTGGTATTACTTGCGCTACATTGACCCTCGCAACCAAAACGAGCTCGTTTCAAAAGAAAAAGAAAAATATTGGTCGTCGGTGGATATGTATGTCGGAGGCGCCGAGCATGCGACACGACATCTTATTTACGCGCGCTTTTGGCATAAATTCTTATTTGATATCGGCGCGGTGAATTACGACGAACCGTTTGCAAAACTCCAAAGCGTTGGTCTTATTATGGCGGAAGACGGGCGGAAGATGAGTAAACGATGGGGGAATGTCATCAATCCCGACGATATCGTGGAAACATACGGAGCGGACACCCTGCGCATGTACGAAATGTTCATGGGGCCGTTTGATCAGTCAAGCGCATGGAGCACGGAAAGCATTATCGGTCCGCGCCGATTTTTAGAAAAAATTTGGCGAATTTTTTCTAAAGTAAAAAGTAAAAAGGAAAAAGAAAAAAGTACGACGGAAAACGAAAAACTGGAAATACTCTTTAATCAAACCATAAAGAGAGTTTCGGAAAACATTGAAGATTTCAAATTCAACACCGCCGTGTCGGGAATGATGATATTTTTGAATGAATTGGAAAAGGAAGAAAACATAGAGCGCGGGATGTTTGAAGGATTCTTGAAACTCCTCACTCCGTTCGCCCCGCATATCGCGGAAGAACTTTGGCATGAAGCGGGAAATGATACTTTCATCTATAACGAACCGTGGCCGAAGCATGACGATGCGAAAATTATTGAAGACATGATGACCATTGCGGTGCAAGTGAACGGCAAACTTCGCGCGACATTTGAGATTGAAGGCGATGCATCCGAAGAAGAGGTAAAACGGAAGGCGTTGGAGCAAAAAGAAATGACCAAATGGGTGGGGGAAAATATCCCGAAAAAGGTGATTTATGTAAAAAATAAGCTTGTGAGCATTGTCGTGTAAAGGGAGAAAATTTTTTTTCGCATAAAAAATATCCTTGTTTAAAGCCATGCTATGGGATTTTTTACAACTCGTTTGAAATTTGCTTGCAATTGTTTGACATATATGATAATACGGTGTTATATTAGAAACAAAGAGTTTATACGGTGGCGAATAGCCAAAAGAAGCGAAACATAATTCGATAATAATTTATTACGTTAACCTTAATAGTAGTATTATTTAAAAAAATTTTGTATGTCAGTGATTACATTTAGACCAAAACAGGTAACAAAGAGTTTGCTTACGACGATACCTCCGCGCGCGCGCGATGTTATCATCGGTCGTTTCGGTTTGGACGAAACACCGGAAAGAAAAACTCTTGAGGCCATCGGCAATACCTACGGAATAACGAGAGAGCGCGTTCGCCAAATTGAAAATTTTGCGATTGCGTCGCTCAAAAAATCAGATGCCTTTGAGAAATCGGCTTCCGTGTTTGATGAGCTCAAAAAAATACTTGAATCTCTGGGAGGTATCATGAGCGAAGAAGATTTTCTTGAATATTTGACGAATGACAAAATCACTCAAAATCACATCACCCTGTACTTGGTTTTGTCGGATGATTTCACCAAACATAAAGAGGACAATAATTTCAAACACCGATGGTCGGTTGATGATGCCATTGCCGAAGAAGTCCACTCCGCCCTTCATGATCTTCACGGAAGCGTTTCGGATAACGACCTGATTCCCGAAAAAGAGATCATTGAACGATTCTTGGATCGCGTAAAGGTTGAAGGTCGCCGCAAAACCGACGATACCGCCAAAAGATGGCTCGGCATTTCCAAAGTTCTTGATAAGAACACGCTCGGCGATTGGGGGGTTGCTTCCTCTCCGAATATCAGCGCGAGAGGGATCAGGGACTACTCTTTCTTGGTTATCCGCCGCCACGGCTCCCCGATGCACTTCACCGAAGTCGCAAAAAAGATTTCCGAAACCTTTGGAAAGAAAGCGCATGTCGCCACCTGCCACAATGAACTCATCAAAGACGATCGCTTCGTACTCGTTGGTCGCGGACTGTATGTCCTTTCCGAATGGGGTTATACCGGAGGCGTTGTAAAAGATGTCATCCGCCATGTCCTTGAAAAATCGGGACCTCTCACGAAACAGGAAATAGTGGACAAAGTGATGAAAGAAAGATACGTCAAAGAAAACACCATTTTGGTCAATCTTCAGAACGCCAAATACTTCAAGAAAGACAAAGACGGAAAATATCACATCGTATAACTAAGTAAAAAGTCAAAAGTAAAAAGAAAAAAGACCGCTCAGAAAGGGCGGTTTTTTGATTAAGACGGTTTTGCCTTGTCATAACATACCGGTGGGGGTAAAATAAACAAAAGGAGGAAATTTTTTTCCTCTGTTTTGAATAATGGCAAAAAGGAAACATATGAAAACAAAATCAATCGGCGCGATATTTTCAACCGCTCTCTCTTTGTTCGTTTTTGGAACGATTGGCGTCAACGGCGCTTTTGCCGCCGCAACCGTCAATCAATCTTTACTGCCGACGTTAAACAACGGGGTATTTAACGTTACCGTAACGCAGGCAAATGTGGACGCCTGTATTGCCGCCGGCGGCACCAGATTTTCGTATTTTGCATCGCAAGACGGCGCTACCGTTCAATTATTGCAATCATTCATTTTTCCTTTAAGCGATTTGAATTTGTCCTATCCTTTAACCAGTTCCGCCGCCAACTTTTCTGTTTATTGTTCAAATGTCGGCAATGCGCTCCTGTCTCGACTTGCTATCGTTAAGCCTTTTTCATTGAATTCTGATTTTGCGAGTACTCACCCGTTATTGTTTTCCGACACGCTTCCGATTATAACCGAACCTTCGTGGCCCACGTTAAATAGCGGAACATTTGATGTTACGGTGGAGCAATCAGATGTTAATACCTGCGTTGCCGCCGGGGGCACCAGATTTTCGTATTTTGCAACGCAGGATGGCGTTACCCTTCAACTGTTGCAGTCATTTCCTTTAGGATCTTTAAATTTTTCGTCCCCATTAACCAGTCCCGCCCCCGCATGGTATTTTATTTGTTCAAATGCCAATAATGACGTTTTGGTTCCCCTTGCTTATATAGAAACTACTGTTCAGTTTACAGGAGGCGCATTACAACCCCTCTTGTTTCATCCTTACATCGCCCCCACCACCGGCACTCCCGAAGTCGGTTCAATCCTAACGGCGGGCGCGCTCACCCCCGCGGAAGCAACCGTGACATACAATTGGAGAATTTCCGACACAGCCGACGGCGTTTACACGGATACTTCTCCCGCATCAACCACAAACACTTACATTCCGTCCGCAAGCGAACTCGGCAAATATCTCAAAGTCGTGGTAACCGGAACCGGAAATTACTCGGGAATATCCACCAGCACGGCGACGACCGTCATAACAACACCCGTTACCGGAGTGGCAATCTCAGGAACGCCGACAGTCGGTGGAACATTAACCGCCGGTTCAATCACTCCGTCCGGCGCAACCGGCACCTATCGCTGGTGGAGTTCGTCCGATACTATTACCTACGCATCGCTCTCATCAACCACCGCCAATTATATCCCGCAGGCAAGCGATGCGGGAAAATATCTCAAAGTTGACATAACGGGAACATCGCCTTACACCGGCACTGCCACCAGCACGGCAACGACCGTCATCGCGGGAAAACAACTGACCATCTCCGATCCTTCCCTGACCCTTTCAAAAATATACGACGGAAACACCGACGCCACGGTAACCGCCGGAACACTGAGTGGAGTTATTGACGGCGACGAGGTAACGGTAACCGCCGCGGCAAACTATGATTCGGCGAGCGGAGGAGTGAACAAAACCATAACCGTCGCGTATACTCTCGGGGGAGCGCAGGCATCCGGATACATCAAGCCGGTGAATTACAGCGTATCAAACGGAGTGATTGACAGCGGCGGTTCCGTCCCCGTCTCCTTTCTTACCCCGCCGGCAAATATTCCCGCCGTTCCGCCTCTGCCGGCAAATCCGACCCAAACGGATCTTCAGAATTTGATCAACTTCCTGCTCCAAAAGATAGAAGCCTTAAGAGCGCAACTCCCGCCGGAACAAGCGGCACCGCTTTCTTTTCCACGTGCTCTTCATTACTCAATGCAAGGCGATGATGTCTTGCTCCTTCAAAAAACATTAAACGCTCTCGGGTATCTCGTTGCTTCTCTCGGCAATGGTTCACCGGGAAAAGAAACGAATTACTATGGAACGAAAACGCAAATCGCCGTACGGAAATTCCAATGCAAGGCGATGAATATCTGCTCGGGAAATTATTCCACTACGGGGTATGGAAGATTCGGAAATTTAACGAAAGCGAAGTTGATGGAGGCGTGGGATTTAAGATAACAGAGTGAATATCTTATCGCGGATAGTCGGCTTGAAAAAAATAAGAAAATAAAAAGATAAAAAGCCGTTCCAAAAGAGCGGTTTTTTTGTGGTATTCACAAAACTTGTTTTTTAGGTTATGATTGGAAACGGTTTTTGTTTATTTTACAACAGACCCGCCTTCGCTCTAAACGAGCTATTGCGCGGCAAGGGAGGTATAAACTATGTGCGGAATAATCGGCGCATTTGGAAAAACGAACATCGCGGGTATTTTGGTGCAAGGGCTTTCGGCTCTTCAGCATCGCGGACAAGAATCGTGGGGCATTCTCGCCTATGAAGGCAAGGACGGGGAAAGATTTCATTCCCATCGCGCTCGCGGTTTTGCGGAAATTGACGGCGAAACCCTCTCGCGGCTGGACGGAACGGTTGCCATCGGGCACGTTCGCTATGGAACGGCCGGAGGCAGTAATCTTCGGAATGCCCAGCCCTTCTTCGGAGAAACGCGGTTCGGCGGAATCGGAATCGCTCATAACGGGAATTTGATAAACACCGAAGAGATACGCGCCTTACATTTGCAGGGCGGAAGCATTTATCAATCCACGAGCGATACGGAGGTATTTCTTCATTTAATATCGCAGAGCAAAAAGGGAACGCTTGCGGAATGTTTGGAGGACTCGCTCCGAAAAGTAAAAGGGGCGTATTCACTGGTCATACTCACGGAAGATGGAACGGTCATCGGAGTTCGCGATCCTCACGGATTTCACCCCCTTTCTTTGGCGAAAAAAGACGGTTGTTTCTTGCTCGCTTCGGAAACATGCGTGTGGCATGAAATCGGCGCGGAATTTGTTCGTGAAATATTGCCCGGGGAGATGGTCATCATTTCTCGCGACGGTATCAAAAGTTCCTTTCCTTTTTCGGGGATATCATGCGCTCATTGCATTTTTGAACAAGTGTATTTTGCCCGTCCCGACAGCATGATAGACAATCTGCTCGTTTCCTCTTCGCGATATCGCATCGGAAAAATACTTGCGGCTGAAGCTCCCGCGGATGTTGACTTTATTTCTCCCGTACCGGAGTCCGGCGTGGCTTCCGCGGAGGGATTTGCAAAAATATCGGGACTCCGTTTGAAACGCGGTTTGATACGGAAGCGCAGTTATAACGCGAGAACATTCATACAACCGTCCGAAGCCTTGAGACAAGAAGGAGTTCGCAGGAAATATTGTCCCGACCCCGCAATTCTTTGCGGAAAGAAAGTGGCGCTCATTGACGATTCAATAGTGAGAGGAACGACTTTTCGTCTGCTTGTGGAAATGGTGCGCGAGGCCGGAGCAACGGAAGTTCACCTTCGCATAGCAAGTCCGCCGTTCAAATATCATTGCATGTACGGAATTGATACGCCT
>JBAYGK010000066.1:0-7687 GCA_041666665.1 Minisyncoccota bacterium | reverse complement strand
TTTTTTTGCACGGGCAACTGAAAGAAAAGAAGACCACGGTTCCTGCGTTATTTTCGCCGTATCCGCAATCGTACCATCCGTTCTGACGGTATATGAAAAAGGGCTTACCTCGGAAAAAGCGGCAAGATGAGGAAGAATATCGGCAGTGCTTGACGCCTTTTTCCAATACGGCATCCAAGCGGAATACTCCAGCTTGGCAGCCGCGGCAAAAGAGGCAGTCGGCAAAAAAAGACCGATGGAAAGCAAAACAAGAATGAATTTTTTGCGTGAAAATGACATAACTTTGGGTTTGTCGGTGCTGTCGTCCTCCTCCCTCTCTTTAGAGGGGAGGACTGAGGTGGGGTGGGTTTTTGAGATAACTTCCAAAGACGAACCCCACCCCGACCTCCCCTTTGAAAAGGGGAGGAGGTACGACAACGCCATTCGCCGACAAAACTTGACTTTTTACATTAACTATGCTAGTATAGCATATAGTTTTGAACTTTTCAACAACAAGCGAGGAAAATAAAATGGCTTTAACTAAACTGCCTGAATGGTTACCTGAAGTTGGCGCTATAGTGGAAATTACACCAATAAAAGATTCTGCCCTTCCCGGTACCGAATATGCGTTATATCGCGGAAAAGTAATCTCAATTGCAATAGTAGAAAGTATCTACTTTGAAAAACATTATGAGATTCACATAGAAGGATACAACAAAAGAATCTTACAATATACGGAGAATAGTGAAATATTGGTAGAGTGTTGGTTTTTTTATAAACCTATCAACTTAAATTTCTAAACTACACCAAAACCCTCTTGCTCATCATGAGCAAGAGGGTTTTTTAAACGTCGTCGTACTTTTTTCTTTTTACTTTTAACTTTTTACTCAACGAAAGTAATCGCCTTTCCCGTCTTCCCTGCTCTTCCGGTTCTCCCGACGCGGTGCGTGTAATCGTCGTAGGTTGCGGGCAGGTCGTAGTTGATAACGTGGCTCACGTCATTGATGTCCAAGCCACGGGATGCAACGTCGGTCGCGACCAATATCTGCACGCGATTTCCCTTAAAAAGTTCAAGGGCGGTTTTTCTTTGTCCCTGCGTTTTGTTTCCGTGAATGGAAGCGGATTTGAATCCGCGTTTTTCAAGCTCGCGAGAAAGTTTTTCAACGCCCCATTTCGTCTGTCCGAAGATGAGCACTTTCTCAAATTCTTTTTTGGAAAGCATATCGTGGAGCATTTCTATCTTTTTCGCCCGGTCTGAAACGCGCACGACTTCCTGATCCACTCCCGCCGCCGTGTCACCTACCCGTACGGAAATTTTTACCGGTTCTTTTAAGAATCCTCCGACCAATTTTTCAATATCGGGAGAGAAGGTCGCCGAGAAGAAAAGCGAATGGCGTTCGTGCGGCATTTCTTTCAAGATGGATTTGATATCAACGATGAAGCCCATATCAAGCATACGATCAGCTTCGTCCAAAACGACGGTCGCGTATTCCGACATATGAAGGCATTTTCTTTCCATCAAATCTTTTAAGCGTCCCGGAGTTCCGATGACAAAGTTGTGGCGATTGCGCAAATTGCGCATCTGTTCGCGAATATTGGTTCCGCCGATGCAGGAAACGCTGGCAATTCCCATTCCTTTTACGAATCCGCGAAGCTCCATTTCTATCTGGAGAGCGAGTTCGCGCGTGGGAACAATGATGATCGCTTTCGCTCCTCGCGCCTTCGTGAATTTTTCAATAAGAGGAAGAAGAAACGCGGCGGTTTTTCCCGTGCCGGTATTCGCAATGCCGATAACGTCCTTTCCTAAAAGCACGTGAGGAATCGCCTGATCCTGAATGGGGGTCGGGGTAATGTATCCGTGCGCAACCACATTTCTCGTTACTTCTTCGGAAAATCCGAATTGGGTAAACGAGTATTGAGGAACATACGGTCGCGGTTTTTCCATTTCCCTCGCTTTGTTGATAAAACGGGAAACGTCAATTTTTGCACCGCTAAAACGCTTGCCTTTATTGCCGGCTCCTCTTCCCCCGGCGTTTCTGTTTCCGCCAAAAGACGGCTTTCCGCCCGATCTGCGGGAGGGGGCGCTAAAAGACCTTCGGGCTCCGGAGGTTTTGTTGGCGAATTTATTGGGGCGATCTCTGCGAGTGTGATCGCGATTTTGTCTTACCGGGTTCATATATTTTGTTTATTTAGCGTTAACTCAAAGCCTAACCGCTGAAATTTATTATTATACCTATGATCTTTGAGATAGGTTTTGAGTCTATTTTGGCTCTAATTCAGGCTAAATAAACTCCATATAAAAACGAGCATACGGATAAACGTTGCTCGTTTTTCCTTAGTCGTATTATTGGTTGTAAGTATATTATACTTTTAATAAAAAGTCAAGCGCCCGACTATGATGCCGGGCGCGGAAACTGTTTTTTTATCGTTATGGTAATAATAGCAACTTGGCTATTCCGCCAAAAACAATGAGATAGACCAGATAACAGAACCACTCAATGAGCCATAGAATCACCCCGGTAAATGCCAATATCGCCTGCGAACCGATACCATATGCTTCTACTCCCACCGCAAGATGAAATGGATTGGCGAGAAATGCCAACCAATAAGGAAAACTGTCAGGGTGGTACCATATGTACCCCAATGCCCAACCAAGGTTGCAATAAACCGCAATGGCGAGAATAATCACAATCCACGAAAATATCTCGCTGTCTGTAAAGGCCGCCCAATAATAGCGAATACTGTTTAACATTTTCTCTCCTTTTCAAATTAAAAAAACAAACACCCGCTGTACAATATATCATATGCATGTAAAAAGTCAAGTACTTCTCTGCAAAGAAAAATGGTATTTTATAGGAATGAAAGCGAACGTAAAAATTGAACCGAGTTGGAAAAAGGCTCTTTCTTCGGAATTTGATAAGTCGTATTTTGCCGAGCTTGCCGATTTTGTGCGAAATGAATATCAAGGAGAAACTGTGTATCCGCCGCCCAAATTCGTTTTCCGCGCCTTTGAATTGTGCCCGTTTGATAAAGTAAAAGTGGTTATTCTCGGACAAGACCCCTACCACGGACCGAAACAGGCGAACGGGCTTTGTTTTTCGGTCAATCCAAAAATTTCCATTCCTCCATCGCTTCAAAATATTTACAAAGAGATCCAAAACGACTTGGCGGTCCAACCGCCAAGTACGGGCGACCTCGCGAGTTGGGCGGAACAAGGCATATTGCTTTTGAACGCGACGCTGACCGTGCGCGCGAATGCGCCGGGGTCGCATCAGCATCGCGGCTGGGAAGAATTTACCGATGCCGTCATTAAAACGCTTTCGGATAAGAAGGAACATCTCGTTTTCCTGCTTTGGGGAAAATACGCGCAGGAAAAAGGCGCGCATATAGACAAAGAAAAACATCTGGTTTTAACCGCCGCGCACCCCTCCCCTTTTTCGGCATATAACGGTTTTTTCGGATGCCGTCATTTCAGCAAAACGAACGAGTACCTCGCCATGCACGGGGAAAAACCGATTGAATGGGTGTAACAGAAAAATTACAAAACAATGAACTCGTATTATTCGGCATTCGCATCAATCCAAGGTCAGACCTTGGATATTTTTCGTGGCTAATATTCTCTGTTTTTTAATGTTTGTATTTTTTGCGCCATTCTATGGAGTAAACCGCGGGGATGACGAAAAAACCGGTAAAAAAATAACACCCTGCTCTTTTCAAGCAGGGTGTTTCTTGTTGGTTCTTTTCAATCACTTATCCGTGTGAAATCGGGTTATTTTTTTGTCTGCCCTTTGCCTAAGCCGGCTTTTTTAGCAGAACCGTCTTGGTCCTTCACAGCACCGCTCGCTTGGTGGTTGTTTGCCTTCGCGCTGTTCGCTTTGGCTTTTGCCTTTTGATCGGCCTTCACAGACGCGGTTGAACGGCCTCCGTTCTTTTTGGCGGTTTTACCGACACGAACTTTTTTGCCGTAAACCTTTTCTCTCGGTGCTTCTTCCGCTTGACGGATGGCTGCGCGACCGGCGGGCGTATCTTTACCGAAGATGCCTTTTAAAACTTCAACGGTTTCGTCTTTTACCAGCGTCACGTCGGCAACAAGTACGCCGTGTTCATTCATACGCAGAGCAGTCTTGTCAATCTTGTAGCCTTCCAACAACTTTTTCACCAACACGGGGTTGTGAGTCACGTTGTACGGGTACGGTTTCTGCTCTTTTGCACGCTGTCCCGAGTCTTTTCTGTCATGTGTTTTCATAGCAATCTCCTCGCCGATTGTCGGCATTTATTATGCTATAATATTTTTGTGTTTGTGATTGAACTGATGCGAAATTACATCTGTGGTCTATTATATCATACTGATTTTATTTGTCAATACCCACCAAAAAAGCCGCGGTTCGCGCGGTCTTTTTATAACGGCGGTTCTCATCCGTTTTAAACGCCGAGGGACTCTTTTTCTTCCGGGGTGAGCTTGGAGAGAGCGATGGTGCGTATGGTTTCTTCCACCGATGTTTGAACGCTTACGGGGGAGGAATCAAAAAGAAGAAAGACGTTGCCGTCCGAAAGAAGAATGGCCGAGCGTTTGATGATTTTGCGCGGATTCTTGGCATCGGTGTGGGCGAGATCTCTCGCAATCTGCTCATCGGAAACATACGCAACCGTTTCGTATGCGCCGTGACCCTCAAGTTTGTCCACGTTTTCCAAGATTTCATACACAAATATGACTTGATACGGGATTTTTTCATTTTCAGCTTTCATACTGAAATTATACAGTATTATAAAAAAGTTGAAAGTGAACAAAAAAGAAATAAATGAAAACCCCGCTTCGTCAATGACGAAGCGGGGTTTATTTTTAACGCGGGAAACTTTTCTTTTATTGATTTTTGCATTGTCTGCAAATCTCCGCTCCCGGGCCGGCCATACTGCAATCCGGAATTCCGGCAAATTTTGCGCACATTTCAGGCGTTGCCGCGGGCATGCCGGAAATCGGGGCGACGGGGGCTGTTCCGCCGGAAGTCCCGTTCATGGGAGGCGGAGGAGGAGGCATGGGAACGCCCGAAGGATATCCGGTCGGAGGAACGGGCAAGGAACCTCCGCTCGGCATTTGTTGTTGAATCTGCTTTTCAATCTGTTCTCTCATTTCGGGCGGAACATTGTCGGGAATATTTTTCATCAGGTCTTCCGCCGAAGGGGGTTGCCCGCCGCTCATGCCCGTCGGAATTCCTTGAGGCATCATCTTTGCTTTTATTATTTCTTCAATTTTTCCGAAACACGCTTCTATCTTCCCGCCGATGGATTGCGTCGGCATATCTTGTTTCGCCATGATTCTGTCAAATTTCTCTTTTCCGATGCTGTTTTCCAAACACGCGATTATTTCCGCTTTCGCTTCGGGAGGAATCTGATCCAATCCGGCTTTCATCCTGTCCACGCCGGTATTGATATCTTCTTCCTGCTCTTTGGTCAACAATCCTTTTTCTTTGGCGAAGCTGGCGCACTCCGTCGCGTTATTTTCATCATTGCAATATGCCATACACTCATCTTTTCCTTTGCATCCTCCCGGCCCTTTTCCTCCGACTTTTTTCGCCATCGCGGAATCTTCGGCGGAAATGAATCCCGCCTTCTCCGCAAATCCGATGCATTCTTCAAAATGGGAATCGTCCTCGCAATACGCATCGCAATCTTTCTTGTTTGTACATTGTCCGGGCGTTTCCCCGTTTTTCAAAAACGGAGCGACTTTGCGAGCCTGCGCCAATTCTTCGGGAGGAAGTATTCCCGCGGCTTCCGCAAAATTCAAACATTCGTCAATGTGCGAACCGACGGCGCAAAAATTTTCGCATTCATTTTTCGTTTTACATGCGCCCGGCATTTTCGCTCCTTTTTCAAGAGCGCTTGCTATTTTCTTCGCTTCCGCCAATTCGCCGGCCGGTATGACGCCGAGTTCCTCGCCGAAAGCGATGCATTTGTTGATGTTCTCAACTTTTCCCTGACAGAAAGACTGGCATGATTCTTTCGTCGTACAGCCGCCCGGGGTTTCTTTTTTTGCGACTTTTTCAGCCACCACCCGCGAAACGCGAAGTTCTTCTCCCGAAAGCATTCCTTTCTTTTCGGCGAAATTCACGCAAGCGAGCATGTTTTCTCCCTTTTCGCAAAAGGCTTTGCAATCATTGCGATCTTTGCACCCTCCAAGTTCGGGAATCGGATAGCCGATCGCACCGGACACCTCCGGTTGCGCATAGACCATCGCCGTGGAAAGAGCGATGGCCGACAAGGCGAATACCGCGGAAATAAAAATATTTTTGTGTTTTTTCATGATGGTTTTACGAATTATTCAAAAGGATTTTTATAACCCTGCATGGGATTTACATCCGCTCCGAACGGATTCGTCTTTCCTATGGCTTCATTGGCGCCGGATTGCGCATTCGTTGCCGTTTCCGTCACCGCCAAAATGTCGGGACTGATAATGGTTTTATCGGTGCGCGAACGATAGAAAAACCAGCCGGCGATGCAAAGAACGACGACAAGGGCGAGTGCGGAAAATATGTATATTGTTTTTTTATTCATACTAAAATAGGATTTACGCACTTGGATGAGATACGAAGCCAAAATTGAGAAACGGAGCAAGGCGTACATTGTTACGACGATGCGAGTATCGCAGATTTTGGCGAGCAGATCGCCAAGTGCGTAAGTCCTATAAAAAAATTATCTGATAAGCTTCTTCTTATTATAACCCGCGGACGATAAAAGAAAAAGGGACGGCATTGCACCGTCCCCTTTTTCTTTTATTGCACCACCGGTTTATAATTTCCAAAATATTGCGTCTTTGCTTTTTCTTTGAGAGACGCGACGAGGGAGTTTATTGCGTCATTGAGTCTTTGTTGTTCCATCTGTAATTTTATTTCCGCAAAATATTCCTTTTCATTTTCTTTGGGAATGGAAATCTTGTTGGCGGAAACGTAGTCCTTGACCTCTTGATCCGTTACGGTCGGACGAGACGGAAGAAGTTTTTCAACTTTCTTTTGGAGCGTGATTTGCTCTATCAACTCGGCTCTGGTGAGTCCTTGATCCGAAAGCGCCTTTTCAAGCGTCATTCCCTGCTCCGCCACTATTTTTTCAATTTTTGCGATTTCCGCGGCAATCTCTTCGTCGCTTACCGTAATTCGTTTCCGCGCGACTTCGCTTTTTACCACTTTTTTAGTTATCAAATTATCCAATATGGCATTTCCCGCCTGCTTGTCCGCTTCGCTGATAACGGCAAATCTGCCGATCGGTGAACCGTCAACCGTTGCGGCGATGAAAAATCCTCGGCAATAAAAAGCGAGCGCCAAAGCAATGATAACCGCGGCAATTCCGATGGCTTTTCCGGTTCCCATTTTAAATTTCGGGCATTTCCATGCGCATTTCTTTTTTTCTTCAACCGGCGCTTGCGTTTCCGCCGCTATCGGTTTTTTTTCTTCTATAATTTTGTCGTTCTCCATACAATAAAAAAACAAATTAGTAATAAGTAAAACGAAACAAGAAGCCGACGCGCTCCTCGCGACTTACGACTTACAGTATACCGCAATTATAAATTTTCCGCCAAGGTTGACACTGCCACATTTTCTTTGTATTATATATGGCAGACGACTTTTTCTTTTACAAGCGAGGTATTCCCCGTGCACGATCATGAGTATGAACACTGTCATCACCACCCGCCCGTTCCCTTTTCTCCGCCCGTACAAAA
>JBAYGK010000065.1:0-7710 GCA_041666665.1 Minisyncoccota bacterium | reverse complement strand
TTTTATTTCAAAGTTCAATCATGCTCCTACTTATATAATATCACTATTTATTATTAATGTCAACATATCCACGCTGTTCTAAATTGTAAAATACCGCTATGAACTTGGCTATTTTTGGGGCGGATGCGAGAATATGCCTCATTCCGCATGTTTACATTTTTTCAACGACATTTTTGCCCATACAACAAAAAGGGGACGTTATGCAGACGCCCCGGATTTTATTGTTGCCGGTCATTAAACTATCGTTTCATTTTTCTTTCTTTGACTCTTTGTATTTGCCGATGAAATATTTTGCGTATTCTATCGCTCGTTTTTGATGTATGAAAGTCGGACTGGTTACCAACGTTATAATTTTCGCTTTGACGGAAAGGTGTATCGTATCGGAAATTTTATCGGCGATGTTTTTCGGAATGATTCCCGAAAGAACTCCCCGTTTTTCTTCTTCGGATAATTTTTCATCCTCCATGCACAAAAAATCAAGGTCAATGTCCAAAATATCTGGCTCATGATCCATTGTCGGTTTTTCATCTATCGTTTTTTCTTTCTCGTCTTTTTGTATCCATGCGCCCGATTCATTCAACCGCAACCATCGCCACTTATCTTTCGCAACCGCCCCGCTTTCAATAATGGGAAAATTTTGCCATGTTCCAATTCGGGAATTTTTCAGCAAATAGCGCACTTTTTCTTTTTCGGATAAATTTTTCGGGGTATAATCGGTGAATTCTTTTTCATCAGTGCTTCCCATATCCGAATGGAAATCCAGATGATCCATTGAACTTCCCATTTGCAATTTTCCCGATTCAATCGCCTCCAATATGAACGGCGCGGCGAAATTATGCAGGTCGGCAACGAGTATTGGTGTCCCGTCCGCTTCTATTAAAACATTTTTTTCAAGTCCATAGGCCAGCCCCGCATCCATATCTTCTCCCAAAGACGCATATTTCCCGACAACATCGCAGAGATGGAGATCCATCCCGCCATATTCAACAAAATAGTCTCCGATTTTAATATCTTCAACTTCGCCCGGCGTCCACAACGAATCCCTTTTTTCCAAAATAATTTCATCCAACTTGTTTTGTAGCGCGATATAGGGATTCGGTTCATCTTTTGGAATGCGAAGCAACTCTTCAATAGAGATGTTCTTGCTTTCCGTTTTTTGTTTTTCCATTGGGCTTTGTTCCATATGTATGGTTGTTTACATGTTAATTCTTTTTATTTTTCTATTTCAAAAATGTTTCGCTGAATGTTTCCGCGGCTCGTCCGCGCCATTTCTTCGCGATAAAATTCCGCTGTTTGCATTTCCATACGGATATTATCGTACGGGTGGCGATAAAAAGCAATAAATACTTCTGTTTGTGGATAATTCATTTTTTGTTAATGACTTACCTTACGCACACGATGTTCTTGTCGCCGGACGGAGTCCGCCAGATGGCGGACTCCGTCCGGCGACGTATTATCGTGGTTGTGCGTAAGATGAGTTAATAACCTTACGTGGAAGTTCAAAAAAATCCAAATAACAAATTATAAGCTCCAAATAAATGATAAATCTCAAAAAAAATAAATTCAAAACACGCCCGTCAAGTTTGAAATTTTAGATTTTAAAAAATTGGAATTTATTTGGTCCGCCAGCTGGCGGATTGATGCTTGAAATTTGGCGCTTTCCGACAATCATGCGCCATGAATTTATTATGCACCTTGCAGGTGCTATCATTATCGCATGGATTTGTTACACTTAAGGTATCATGTTTTTCATCATCTTCGGCAAGCCGCTCGTCTTTTGGCTCGGGCTCTCCGCACTCGCGAGTTTTTCTTGGCAAATGTATCTGGGTTACGGTCTTGTCCATGGTCATCCGGATTATTTTACCGCCCACAAAATCAATGCGGCCGTTTTGACATGCATCGTCGCGGTTCATTTGGTTTTGGGTTTACTATTGTATTTTTAATATCAATGAATAAAAAAATCATCATTATTGTCATAGCCGTCATCGCGCTCGCCGTGCTCGCGTTCGTCGGCATATCATCAACGCGAAAAAAGCCCGAACCGGCAAACGTACCGGCAAATACGATAACCGCACCGGTTGCGGCAAACGAAAATACGTCGGCAACCGCCCCGGCGCAAATTGCGGCGGCGCAAACATATCAAATATCAATCAAAAATTTCGCGTTTAGCCCCGCTTCGCTCAATGTTAAAAAAGGGGACACGGTAGTATGGACAAACGAAGACGGCGCGCCTCATCAAATCGCGGGAAGCGGTTTCAAGAGCGAAGTGTTGCAAAACGGAGCGACGTACGGTTTTACTTTTACGGAAGCCGGAGGGTTCAGTTACATATGTTCTCTCCATCCGTCAATGAAGGGAGAAATTACGGTCGGTTTATAAAAAAATATAATTAATTACCAATAATAAAAAAATATATGATGAAAACATGTCCGATAAACGGTTGCACAAATAAAGAAGGAATGTGCATCCACAAAAAAATGATGATCGCGGTCGTTATAATCGTCGCTCTGGCCGTTATCGCCAAAGTTCTCGGATGGTATTAATGCGGGGGAAGTAAATATTTTTTAACATGGATCACATACATCCCGATAATCCCGCGTTGGAATACAACCATATTGCGGACGGAATTTTCATAGGCAACAATCAATGTTGCATCATGGGTCTTTCCGAAGTGTTGAAGAGGGAACATATCCTTGCGGATATTTCGCTTGAGGAAAATCGTCTTGATATTCCTTTCGGCGTTGATATTTATCTGTGGATTCCCGTTGTTGACGAGCAGGCGCCGACACTTGACCAGCTGTCTTTCGGCGCCGAATCCATTGAGCGGCTCGTGTTGCAAGGCAAAAAGGTTTATATCCATTGCAAAAACGGCCACGGCAGAGCGCCAACCTTTGTGGCGGCTTATTTGATAAGAAAGGGAAGCACGCCGGAAGAAGCCATCAAATTCATCGCGTCAAAAAGACCGAGTATTCATTTGCATGCGCCGCAAGAAAACATACTCAAAGCGTATTACGAAAGTTTGCATATCGGTGGAAAAAAGCAATAAAAACCCCGCAATGAAACGAGCAAACGACCGTCGGACTTGATTCCGGCGGTCGTTTTGCTCTTGTAATTTGTTTTTCACCATCGCTCGTTTTAAAATCATTTTTCTTTGTATGCGCGCAAAAGTTTTATGCCGTCCTCGTATTGACCGAACATGAACATTTTGGAAGTCAGCAATCTTTTTTTTGATTTTACATCAAGGTTGGGATTTCCGTTGCCTCCGACGATATTCAGAAATTCATCCTGCGAAATATCATCTTCGCCGTTTTTAAACGCGGAGATGACGAATTCGCGGAACCGTTCCATATCGGAAGAAAGCCCGACCGTATTCCAGTTCGCAAGCTTCGCGAATTTCTCAAGAAGTTTTTTTGTTTGCGGGGACATAACAATGCAAAAAGAGATTTTTCTACGTTTCGGCAAAGAGAATCATGTGATTTTTCCCGTATTTTTTGGCGCATCCGGGACAATAGGCATAATGAACGTACTGTTTTTTCGCTGTGATGTTCTTTTCCGCCAGATAGCCGTTCATTTGCTTGATGAATGTCGGAATGGCGTTGTATCCGCCGTCAAACACTTTACTCATGAACGTTCCCGAAAGGCCGGTGTTTGTTGCGCCGGGAACATTGCCTGTTACGGAAAGATATATTTCCGATTTGAAAGGCGTCGGATCCGCGAATAATACCAGCATGTCTTCTTTGTCGGGGAGCATCATGTTTGACACCTCGGCGAGTTTTACCATTTTGGTTATTTTTTTCCCGATCATCGGAGGGAAGGGGATATGAAAAAAAGTCGGAATCGTTTCTTTGATAAAACTTTTATTGTCCCAATAAAAAGTTTTTTCATCCCATTTTTCGGGATGAAATTCGGGACAGCATATGGCGGTGTCGTATGTCATGATTATGTGAAAGTAAGCAAATAAGTTTGATGGGGACTTTTATATCAATATTTTTACTATAAAATTTTTCATGTTTTCATTATATCAACATTGCGAATTCGTGTCATTCGGCGATATTTTCCGCAGGCGGACGAGGATGGCGAACGGGCGAGTTTTCGGATTTGGGCGCAACTGTTTCAAAAACCAATTCAGTGTTCAGTTTGCCAAATAGAGCAATGCTTTTCCTTTCCGTCTGTTGGTTTTTATCTTTTGCTCTTTTACCAGTTGCGAAAGATAACGCTCTGCGGTTTTGTCGGAGATATGCAAAAGTTTTTCCACTTCGTCATTTGTGATTTTTCCTTTCTTTCCAATTTCAACCAAAATCCGATCAAGTTTCTTTCGTTTCCGAAATTGCAATTTCTCCCTCGCTTTCGCAAGGAGAGAAAGAGCAAAGCTTTTCTTGTTCTCCTGCGGAGAAACGACAACCGCCACAGGCGGAACGATCACACCTGCGGTGTTTTCACCGCTTCGCGGTTCAGGCGTTACTGCCTGCGACACTGGCGTTTGCGCATCTGTAACCGCTTCGGCTTGCGCCGAAATCGGATCGGTGGCAACGCCATCGCCCGCGGAGGTTTCCATGGAAACAACCGGGTCAATTCCCCCTAATTGACCCGGTTCGCCTGAGGGCGATTTGGCTATTTTCGGCTCATTTTGAGCCGTTTCTGGCACGCTTTCAGCGACATGAACGGCTTCGCCGCCCGTCGTTCCGACTTCGTCGGGTTTAGGATTTTCGGGTTCGGTCATAAACATATTTTACCACAAAACGACCCTTTCAAAAAACCAATATTTTCGGTATACTTTCTTCATGAGCGAAATAAACATTTATTGCGACGAGAGTAATCATCTTGAGCATGATGGTATTCCAACCATGGTTCTTGGTGCCGTTTACGGCCCCATAGAAAAAATAAAATCGGCGAATAAACGAATTCGCGAGATTAAAGAAAAACACAATATTTCAGCGACGACCGAATTCAAATGGACAAAAATCGCAAAAAACAAAGAGGCGTTTTATCTAGACATCATAGATTATTTCTTTGATAACGACGATTTGCATTTTCGGGCAATTGTCGTGAACAAAGCAGAATTGAATCACGAAAAATACAAACAAACTCATGACGGTTTTTATTACAAAATGTATTTTGAGTTATTAAACAAAATTCTTGAACCTCAAAACAAGTATTGTATTTACCTGGATATTAAAGACACCCGTGGAAGTCAGAAAATCAAAAAATTGCAAGAAATACTGTGTAATAACATTTATGATTTTGATGGAAATATCGTGGAGAGAATACAACACGTCCGATCACACGAAATTGAAGTTTTGCAATTAACGGATTTATTAATCGGTGCAATGCAATTTTTAAATCGTGATGATGTTAAAAGCGAAACGAAGAAAAAAATTGTTGAAAGAATCCGCGCACGCTCGGGATATGATTTGTTAAAGTCCACTCTTGTCCGAGAACCGAAAACAAATATTTTTTATTGGAGGAGTCGTGAAAATGGATAAAATGATATGAAAGATTCTCTTCCTCCGTGGCTTCCGGCGCTCGTGCGCCTAGAAGATTTTGACGGCGATGCCGTCATTTACATAAAAAATCTCTTTGAGATTTTTTCTCATGACTTTATAGAAGACAAACCCGAGTACAACGGTCTTCCCGTTCTTTTTGATAAAGCGGATGAAAATGGAAAGCCAAGAGCGTTTAACCATATCACAACTGACAGTGACCGAGTAACTCTTGATCTGCGAAGATGTGAACGAATCGGCTGGATCAGGCCGATTATTGAAAATGTAAATGACCCCGCCGTTCTTTTTTGGAATCGCGAACATTTTGCAAAATCTCAAAAAAGCAACCGCCTTTATTTCTTTCTGGAATGTGACAATTTTCTGGTTATTCTTGAAGAAAAGAAAAAAGGTCATTTTATGATTACGGCTATCTATGTAGACAATCCCCACCAAAAGCAAAAACATCTAAAGGCATACGAAGAGTACAAAAAACGCCAATAATCCATAAATAGAGAGCAAGAAACCGCCGTGAGGCGGTTTCGAGAACTCCTTTTACACTAGGTAAATGAGATACTTCCAGTATACGATAGTTTTGTTAAAAAATCAATGAATTGTGGATAACTATCATGCTTTTTCCCAGTTTTTCATAATTTATTAAATAGCTATTACATTAGAATATCCTTTATTATAGCAATATTTTAATATTTTGTCGTAAAAAATTACGAATCAGTTACATTAAATTTTGAACCTATAAACACGTATTTCAATCATTTTCTTTAACTTTGGATTAAATCCCTTTTTCCGTTCTACACCCCAACTTTTTTATTCTTTGACGTTAAAAGCTTTAAGGAAAAATGTGTCGTTATATTTATCCGTGTTGATTTTTAAATTTTTGCACATTGCCTTAAATAAAGATACCAATTTATCATTAGCCAAATCCCCCTGCGTGGACAAAAACGGCGTTCGGGTTACCTTGCGTCACTTTTTCGCAGAGTTCTTTAATGTCCACGATTAATGATTTTAATGATTGCACCGAAGAATATTCTTGTTTCTTAATAGAATCACAAAACTCTCTCGTTTTAGTACTAACTGTAACTGTTTCAGGTTTCTTGTTGGACTCTTGAAATTTTGATGATATTTCCCGAGTAGGAATCTTCTCATTCTTTTGTGTTTTAATTGTAACTGTTTTCTTTGTAGTTTCAGATACTTTGGGGGTAGTCGTTACTACTTGAACCTGTTGGGTATATGGGGTTGGTTTAAAAATATTCCACATACTCCAGCTTAATGGATTCCACCAAGAGGCAAAAGCAATTTGCGGCACGATAAAAAGAGCAACCGAGAGAGCCGCAAAAATTTGTTTATGTTGTCTCATAAAGAAAAGTTGTCTAATAAATAAAGTTCCTCATTTTTAAGCTCATTGGCTAATATTTTTTTTCCTAAATAGTTACGGCCAACATATTCAAAACATTTTTCTAAATTACCGTATTTTTCATCAATATGTTCTTTGGTTGATTTTCCAGAATTATTTGGGTCAGAATTATATTTCGTTCCACTTATCTTGAAGCTGATTTTATATTGAACCGTTTCGTCATTTTTATCACAAACATAAAATGTGGCTTGATAGCCGTCGGGACTTTCGAAACACTTAAAGCGTGTCTTACGACCTTCTATCGGCTCAATATCTCTAAAGTTAATTTCATTCATAATTTTTAATTTTATTTCACAAAATAAGTAATATCTTTGTTATACATTTTTGCAAATCTCTGCAATTCAATAACGTCAACCCTTTGTTGTCCTGTTTCAATATTGGAAATATGTGACTGAGGACGCTTCAGTTTTTTGGCGACTTGTACCTGCGACAAACCCGCTTCTTCGCGAGCTTTTCGGAGCTTTTCAACAAAATATGCGTATTCCTTTGTTTGTACCGACTTGATCATAATAGTAACAGTATGTATCAAAAAAATCAATATCCAAAATTTAGATAATATGATAAACTATAAACAGCCGACGACGGCAAAAAGAGAAACGGGCTTTTCTACCACGGGCACTTCATTTTTCTGTCATCGCTCACCGCTCTTCCGAAAAATCAGTCGCATTTTCCTGTTAATTTGGGGGGGGCACGAAAAAATAGAAAAAAGTCAAAGCCCGTTTCTCTTTTTGCGTAGGAGAGACGACGAACGGAGACAGCCGTAGGACGACCCGCGGGAGGACGGAGGATGTCGGAGTGAGGAG